>LR744089.1:0-277700 GCA_902713755.1 Candidatus Portiera aleyrodidarum
ATGATAAGAATTATAGGTATTGATTTAGGTACTACTAACTCTTGTGTTGCAGTATTAGATAATGGAAAAAGTCGTGTTATAGAAAATTCAGAAGGGTCACGTACCACTCCTTCTATAATTGCATATACAGATGATAATGAAATATTAGTTGGTCAATCGGCAAAACGTCAAGCTGTAACTAATCCTTCTAATACTTTATACGCAATTAAACGTCTTATTGGTCGTAAATTTAATGATGAGATAGTACAAAAAGATATAAACATGGTGCCATATAAAATTGTAAGTGCTGAAAATGGAGATGCATGGGTAAAAGTAAAAAATAAAAAATTAGCACCCCCTCAAATTAGTGCAGAAATATTAAAAAAAATGAAAAAAACAGCAGAAGATTATTTAGGTGAAAAAATAAATGAAGCCGTTATAACTGTACCAGCTTATTTTAATGATTCGCAAAGACAAGCCACTAAAGATGCTGGACGTATAGCAGGGCTTAAAGTAAAACGTATAATTAATGAACCTACAGCTGCTGCTTTAGCTTATGGCATGGATAAAAATAGAGGTGATAAAAAAATAGCTGTTTATGATTTAGGTGGTGGAACATTTGATATATCAATTATAGAGATTGCTGATGTAGATGGTGAAACTCAATTTGAAGTAATGGCAACTAATGGCGATACTTTTTTAGGAGGAGAAGATTTTGACCTAAAATTAATAAACTTTATAGTTAAACAATTTAAATTAGAAAGTGGTGTTGATTTATCAGGAGATTCTTTAGCAATGCAACGTTTAAAAGAAGCTGCTGAAAAAGGAAAAATAGAACTTTCTAGTTCTCAACAAACAGATATTAATTTACCTTATATAACTGCAGATAAAACAGGTCCTAAACATCTTAATTTAAAAATTACTAGAGCTAAATTAGAATCATTAGTTGAAGATTTAATTAAAAGATCGCTTATACCTTGTAAAAAAGCTATAGATGATGCCAAATTATCTACTAATGATATTGATGATATAATATTAGTAGGTGGTCAAACCCGTATGCCTTTAGTACAAAAAAAAGTGTCAGAATTTTTTGGAAAAGAAGCTAGAAAAGATGTAAATCCAGATGAAGCTGTAGCAATGGGTGCAGCTATTCAAGGAGGCGTATTAGGTGGAGATGTTAAAGATGTTCTTTTATTAGATGTAACTCCTTTAACTTTAGGTATTGAAACTATGGGGGGTATAATGACTCCATTAATAGAAAAAAATACTACAATTCCTACTAAAAAAACACAAATTTTTTCAACAGCAGAAGATAATCAAACAGCAGTAACTATTCATGCTTTACAAGGTGAAAGAAAAAAAGCTTTACAAAATAAATCATTAGGTCGGTTTGATTTGACTGATATACCCCCTTCTCCTAGAGGAACACCACAAATAGAAGTAGCGTTTGATTTAGATGCTAATGGGATATTAAATATTACAGCTAAAGATAAATCAACTGGAAAAGAACAATCTATAGTAATTAAATCTTCTGGTGGTCTTTCGGAAGATGAAATAAACAAGATGATAAAAGATGCAGAATCAAATAAAGAAGAAGATAACAAATTTGAAGAATTAGTACAAATAAGAAATCAAGCAGATGGTATGATTCATACTATACGTAAAACATTAAAAGAAATAAAAAATGAAGATGAAAAAAATAAAATTGAATCTTTAATTAATAACCTTGAAGAAACATTAAAAAGTGATGATATAAAAAAAATAAAAGATGATCTTAATAAACTTACTGAAGAATATAGTAAAATTTATCAAAAAATATATTCAGATAAAAAAACTACTGATTCTTCTAATACAAAAGAAGGAGATGTTGTGGATGCTGAATATGAAGAAGTTAATAATAATAATAAAACAAAATAAAGGTTATTAATGTCCAAACGTGATTATTATGAAGTATTAGGTATTAATAGAAATGCTGATCAAAAAGAAATAAAAAAAGCATATCGTAGATTAGCTCAAAAATATCATCCTGATAGAAATCCTAACGATAAACAAGCAGAAAAAAACTTTCGTGAAATATCTGAAGCATACGAAATACTTTCAGTAAAAGAAAAAAGAAATACTTATGATCAATTTGGACATTCAGGAATAGATGGGAGTCAAGTTAATACAGGTTTTACTGATATTTTTGGAGATGTTTTTGGAGATATTTTTGGAACTAACAAAACTTCAAATACTCCGCAAAGAGGTTCTGATTTACGTTATAATTTAAATATTAAACTTGAAGAAGCTATATATGGAACAAAAATAAATATTAAGTTAAAAAAATTAGTAAAATGTAATAGATGTAATGGTAATAGGTCAGAACCTGGATATAAAAACAAGTATTGTCAAAGTTGTAAAGGATTAGGACAAATACGTATGCATCAAGGTTTCTTTTCTATACAACAAACCTGCCCTAATTGTAATGGTAATGGTGAACTTATAGAGAAATATTGTATGAAATGTAATGGTGAAGGTCGTATAAATGATAAAAAAAAATTATCAATTAAAATTCCACAAGGGGTAGATAATGGTGATCGTATAAGAATTATAGGAGAGGGAGAATGTGGTATTAATGGAGGCCCATATGGTGATTTATATGTACAAGTATCTATTAAACCACATAAATTTTTTACTCGTGAAGGCAAAAATTTATATTGTGAAATACCAATTAATTTTGTAGATGCCGCTTTAGGAGGTATATTAGAAGTACCTACTTTATTAGGTAATAAAGTTAAATTAAAAATTCCATCTGAAACCCAAACAGGAAAACAATTTAGAATTAAAGGTAAAGGAGTTAAATCAATACGTAGTAATTATCCAGGAGATTTAATGTGTAAAGTAATTATAGAAACCCCTATTAATCTTAATAAAAATCAAAAAGAATTATTACGTAAATTTAAAACTAGTATTAGTATTGATAACAAACATATTGATAACAAAAATGATTATGAATAATTTATTTAAATTTAGCTTCAAATTCAGCTTTTTCCATAGGATCTATTTCTTTTATTGATAATTTAATTTTTCCTTTATTATCTTTTTCTAAAACTTTTACTGTTACAATATCTCCTACATTAATAAAATCTCTTATATTTTTTACATGACCTGAAATAATTTGTGAAATATGAACTAATCCATCTGTACCTGGCATTAAATTAACAAAAGCACCAAAATCCATTATACGTATTACTTTACCTCTATATATTTTGTTTATTTTAATTTCATCTTCAGTAATCATATTAATAGCCTCTATTGCCTTCTCTATTGCCTTTTGTGAATTATTTTTATTATTATTATTAGCATAAATATGTATTTTTCCATCATCTTGAATATCAATATAAGTATTTGTGCTATCACATATTTTTTTTATAGTTTTACCACCTTTACCTATTACATCACGTATCTTTTCTGTTTCTATTTTTAATATTACATTACTAGGTGCTTTTTTAGAAATTTTTTTTCTACTTTTACTTATTACTAACTTCATTTTATTAATAATCTTTTTTATAGCTTCTAACGCTTTAGTTAACGTTAATTGTATAATACCAATACCAATTTGTTTTTTTATATCCATTTGTAAAGCAGTTATACCGTTTTTTGTACCAGCCACTTTAAGATCCATATCACCAAAATTATCTTCCTCACCTACTATATCAGTAATTATTAAATATTTTTCTTTTTTTGTTATTAATCCCATAGCTACACCTGATACTGTAGAACTTACTGGAACTCCTGCATCCATTAATGCTAATGAAGCACCACATACAGACGCCATAGAACTAGACCCATTAGATTCAGTTATTTCTGAAACTATTCTTATTGAATAAGGAAAATCTTCTTTAGATAACACACCAATGATAGCTCTTTTTGCAAGATTACCATGACCAATTTCACGCCGTTTTGGTATACCTAACAAACCTATTTCACATACGCTATAAGGTGTAAAATTATAATGAAACATTAATTTTTCATAACGTTCTTCTTCTAATCCTTCTATTACTTGAGCATCACGTAAACTGCCTAAAGTAATAGCAACTATTGCTTGAGTATCTCCCCTACTAAATAAAGCCGAACCATGTGCACTGGGTAAAATGCCTAAGTCTATAGATAATGAACGTATTGTTTTTAACTTCCGACCATCACTACGTTTTTTTGTTTCAAACATTTTATTTATAAATATTTTTTTTATTATTACTTTTAATATTTCATTAATATTATCATATTTTAAATAATTCTTTATAAATTTTTCAATAACTTGATTTATTAATATACCTAATGCTTCTTTTCTTTTAATTTTATCCATAATATAAAAAATATCTTTTATACTATAATTAAATTCATTAACTAATTTATCTTGTAAAGTTACTTTTTTAAAAAAACGATAAGTTTTTTTATTATTTTTTTTTTTATAATCTTCAACCAATTCATTTATATTGTTTATTACTACTTGCATTTCTCTATGTGCATAACAAATAGCACCTAAAATTATTGATTCTGTTTTTTCTTTTGCTTCAGCTTCTACCATTAATACGGAATTTTTTGTTCCAGCTACTACTATATCTACTTCCGAATTTCTTTCATTAGTTATATTAAGCCAATAACCAATTTCTTTATTAAAACCTACTCTAGCAACACCCATAGTATCTATTAAAGGTATATCCGAGATACCTATTGCTGCGTATGTACCAATCATAGCAGCAATATCTGGATTATTTTCAGCAGAAATTACTGTACATATTATTTGTACTTCATTTTTATAAAATTTATTTATATTAGGTCTAATAGGCCTATCAATAAGTCTTGATGTTAATATTTCTTTTTCTGTAGGACGGCTTTCTCTTTTTAAAAAACCACCTGGAATTTTACCTGCAGCATAAGTTTTTTCTTGATAATATACTGTTAAAGGAAAATAATCTTTATTTTTTATATTTTTATTTACAACTACTGTACATAATACTGTTGTATTATCAATATTAATAACGACACTACCATTTGTATTTTTAGCTATTTTACCTGTTTCTAAAATAATATTTTTTCCACCATACTTAAAATGTTTTTTTATATATAAACTCAATATTTTTTTTCCTTTGTTATGTACATTATTTATGGCGCAAATTAAGTTTTTTTATTAAATATTTATACCGTGCAATTTTTTTATTTTTTAAATAATTTAAAAGTTTTCTACGTTTATTTACCATACGAATCAATCCTATTTTCGAATGATAATCATATTTATTTTTTTTTAAATGAATTTGTAATTTATATATATTATTAGTTAATAAAGCAATTTGAACGTCAGTATATCCTGTATCAAATTTATTTTTACCAAATTCCTTAATAATGGCAGCTTTATTTTTTTTATTAACAGCCATTTTATATATTATCTCCAAAAAATTTATTATATATTTATTATAAATTATATAATAATTTTATTAATTAATTTGTTTAATTTATAATTATTATTAATACTTTCATCATAATGAAATCTTAAATTTGGTATATGATGTACTTTTATATTTCTAGAAAGTTTATATCGTAAATAACCTGAAGCTAATTTTAAAATATTTGCATATATATTATTTGTTTTATTTTCATTAATTATTGTCCAATAAATATCAGCATATTTAATATCTTTACTAAGTATTACAGAATGTATTATAATTATTTTTTTTATTCTAGGATCTTTTAATTTATATTTAATTAAATAAGCTAAATCTTTTTTTATTTGTTCAGAAATTTTTATAATGCGATATTTCATATATTTTATTAAATTAATTTATCAAAACTTTCTATTTTATCGCCTATCTTAACATCATTATAATTACGAATACATATACCAAATTCCATACCCTTACTAACTTCATTAACATCCTCTTTAAAACGCCGTAATGAATCTAATTCACCTTTATAAACAACGAAAGTATTACGAAGAATACGTATTTGTTTTTTACGTAACACAATACCTTCCTTTACTATACATCCAACAATTATTCCATTTTTTTTATTATATTTAAATATATCACGAACTTCTGCTATACCAAGAATTTTTTCAAGTTTTTTAGGTTTTAATTTCTTATGTATTATTTCTTTAATACCATCAATTAATTTATAAATTATATTATAATAAAATAATTTTATATTTTCACGTTTAATAATCTCTCTAGCTTCACTTACTACATGTACATTAAATCCAATTAATATTGCTTTTGATGTAATTGCTAATTTCACATCATTTTCGTTTATATTTCCAACACTAGCTGATATTATATTAATAATAATTTTATCGGTAGATAATTCATTTATAGAATTACGTATTGCTTTTAAAGTTCCTTGCACATCAACTTTAAGTACAATATTAATTGTATTTATTTTTTTAAATAAATTTTGATTAATATTATTTTTTTGTTTTTTATTTATATATTTTATATAACGAATATTAACAATATTGCGTGCTTTTTTTTCATCTGATACTACATTGAAATTTTCACCTGATTCTGTTATCCCATTTAATCCAATAATTTCTACTGGTATAGATGGACCTACTTTCTCTACAGTTTTTCCTACTTCATTTATTATTGCACGCACTCTACCATAATTTAATCCACATACTACTATATCACCTTTATTTAAAGTACCATTTAACACTAATATTTTTGATACAGGTCCTTTTCCTATATCAATTCTTGATTCTATTACTACCCCTTTACCTGGAGAATCTAATACTGTATTTAAATCTACAAGTTCTGATATTAAAATTACAGATTCTAATAACACATCTATACCTATACCTGTTTTTGCTGAAACAGGAATAAAAGGAGTATCTCCCCCCCATTCTTCAGGTATAAGACCATATTTAGATAACTCATTACGAACACGATCTATATCTGTTCCTATTTTATTTTTATCTATTTTATCTATTTTATTAATAGCTACAATAACAGGTAATTTTGAATATTTAGCATGTTCTATTGCCTCAATAGTTTGAGGTTTTATATCATCATCAGCTGAAACTACTAATATAACTATATCAGTAAATTTTACCCCAATTGCACGCATATTTATAAAAGCTTTATGACCTGGAGTATCTATAATAGTTATATTCTTTCCTTTATCTAAATTTACATGATATACATCAATATATTGAGTAATACCTCCTACTTCTTTAGTTACTAATTTAGTTTTACGTATACAATCAATTAAAGATGTTTTACCATGATCTACGTGTCCCATAACAGTAATTATTGGACAACGTTTAATTTTTTTACCATCCATAACTTTAGTTTTTAATAAATTTTTTTCAATGTCAGTAGTATTTATAATTTTTGGTATATGGCCTAGTTCTTCTACAACTAAACAAGCAGTATCTTTATCAAGTTTTTGATTTATAGTAATTACAACCCCCATTTTTAATAGTACTTTTATTAATTCTGCTGCTTTTATTGCCATTTTCTTAGCTAAATATAAAATACTATTTGATTCATAAATATTTATTTCTCTACTAATATTTTTTTTAGGAATTTTAAAAGTATGTATATTATTAATTAATTTATTATTAGATTCTTCTAAAGACTTTTTATTATCTTTTTTTTGTAAAATTTTATTTATTTCTAGTTTTTCTGTATTAATTTTAAAAAAAGTCTTTTTTTTACGTATTTGAATATCAATCAATTTATTTTCCATATGTAACTTACTATTTATTTTTCTAGTTAAAGTAATTTTATTTATACCTTGTTGATAATTAAGATAATTTAATAATATTTGTTTATCTTTTTCTGTTAATAAATTATCTTCATTTGTATGTTCTAAACCTGCACTTTTTAAATAATTAAGTAACCTCTTTATATCACATCCTATTTTTATTGCAAAATCTTTAACAGTTATTTCTACCATTATATTTCTCCATAAATACCTGTTTCTTCTTTTATTGCTAAATTTAGTAATTCATCTTTAGCACGCGATTTTAATTTTTTTATTACATTTATATTTAATTCTTTTATTTTTAAAAATTCTTCTATAGGTACATATACAATTTCTTCTAAAGAAGTAAAACCATAATCTACTAATAATACTGCTATTTTTTTATCAATATCAAGTTTTAAACTTAAAAATTTAACTTTATTTATTATTTCTTTTTTATTTTTTTTCTTAGCTTCATTTTTAGTAACTACATTTAATATCCATCCTGTTAGTTCAGATGCTAATTTAATATTTTGTCCACATTTTCCTATAGCTTTATAATAATTATATTCATTAACTATAATTTCCATATTATGATTATTTTCATCAACAATTAAAGAAATAATATCTACTGGATACATAGCATTAATAACAAATTTTGTATAATTCTCATCCCAAAGTATAATATCTATACGTTCGTTATGTAATTCATTATAAATAGATTGTATTCTAGAACCACGCATACCTATACAAGAACCTACAGGATCAATATTACAATCATTAGTTTTAACTGCAATTTTAGCTTTATAACCTGGATCTCTTGCAACACTTTTTATTTCTATTAATTCATCTAATATTTCTGGTATTTCTATTTTGAATAATTCACTTAAAAATTTTGAACAACATCTTGAAAGTATTAATTTTAAATTACGACTATTGGGATTTACCTTAAATAACAAAGTACGTATGCGCTCATTAATATTGAACCGTTCACCAGGTATCATTTCATTACGTGGTAAAAAACATTCAGTTTTATCATCTAATTCAATTATTATACCTTCTTTAATTATTTTTTTTATATTCCCACATATTATTTCACCTATTTTGTTACTATAATTACGTATTATCTCAGTATGTTCAGCTTCACGAACTTTTTGTACAATAATTTGTTTTGCAATTTTAACAGCTATTCTACAAAAATTAATATTCTCAATTTTATATTCAATATATTTATTAATTTCAAACTTTTTATTTATTTTTTTAGCAGCAGTATAAGGAATTTCAATAGATGATTTAGTATAATTTTCATCTTTAACGACTTTCCATCTACGAAAAGTATCATAATTACCATTTATGCGATTCATTTTAACTATAATATTTACATTTTGTCCTTCAAATCTTTTAATAGTTGCACTAGACAAAGCTTCTTCAACTGTTTTAAAAATACAATTACGTGAAACGCCTTTTTCATTATAAATAGAATTAATAATTAATAAAATATCTTTACTCATCATACATTGTCCTATTAAAAAGGTAATGATATATAAGCAATAAAAAACCCCTAAATTAGGGGTACCTTTGTAACCTTTGTAACCTTTGTAACCTTTGTAACCTTTGTAACCTTTGTAACCTTTGTAACCTTTGTAACCTTTGTAGCGGGGATTGGATTTGAACCAATGACCTTCGGGTTATGAGCCCGACGAGCTACCAGACTGCTCCACCCCGCGGTAAATATTTGATGCCCAGGGCGGGATTTGAACCCGCACAACCTTATGGTTACTACCCCCTCAAGATAGCGTGTCTACCTATTTCACCACCTCGGCTGATATAAATATATTATCAACAATTTAAAATATTACGTCAAGATAAACAAAGTAAAGTTAATGAATTTAAAAAATATATTAATAATAATAAATAAGTTATATTAATTAATATACTATTAAAATATATAAATGATTCATTATTTTTTTGTAAAATAATAAAAGTTATTATAATAATTTCCACCATTATATTTATTAATAATAAGTTATTCAATAGTTATTTGGAAATTTTCCATGCATTATTTTTTTTATTTGTTTAATATTTATTGTTTCATAATAAAATAAAGCTTCTGCCATTAAATCAAGTTTATCAATATTTTTTTCAATTATTGAATAAGATTTTAAATAACAATCATCTAAAATTTTTATTATTTCTTTATCTAATTTCTCAAAAGTTTTTATAGAATTTAAAAATTTTTTATTATTATGATTTAATTTATATTCCTCATACATTATTGGTCCCATTTTTGAAGAAAAACCCCATTTATATACCATATTATGAGCTATCTCTGTAGCACATTTTATATCATTTGATGCTCCTGTAGTAACTCCATTAAATCCTTGTGTAAGTTCTTCAGCAATACGACCACCAAATAACGAACAAATTTTACTAATTACTTGTTTACGAGTATAACAATATCGATCTATTTTGGGTAAAAACATTGTAACACCTAATGCTTGTCCTCTTGGGATAATAGTTACTTTATAGATAGGATCATGTTCTGGTATTAATAAACCTATTATAGCGTGTCCGGCCTCATGATATGCTGTATTACGTTTTTCTTTTTCTGACATAACCATAGAACGTCTTTCATTTCCCATAATAATTTTATCTTTTGCTTTTTCTAATTCATACATACTAACTAACTTTAATTTACGTTTGGCTGCTAAAATTGCAGCTTCATTAACTATATTAGCTAATTCAGCTCCAGAACAGCCTGGCGTTCCCATAGCAATTATTTTAGGTTCTACATCATCCGATAAAGGAATTTTTCGTAAATGAATATTAAGTATATTTTCTCTACCTATAATATCTGGTAAATTTATATTAACTTTTCTATCAAACCTTCCAGGTCTTAATAATGCTTTATCTAATACATCAGGACGATTAGTTGCTGCTATAACAATAGTACCATTATTTGATTCAAAACCATCCATTTCAACTAATAATTGATTTAATGTTTGTTCTCTTTCATCATGACCTCCTCCACCTATAAGTGACCCTCTTGTTCTTCCTACAGCATCTATCTCATCTATAAAAATAATACATGGTGATTTTTTTTTAGCTTGGCTAAACATATCTCTTACCCGCGAAGCACCTACACCTACAAACATTTCAACAAATTCAGAACCAGAAATAGTAAAAAACGGCACTTTTGCTTCACCCGCTATAGCTTTAGCAAGTAAAGTTTTACCTGTACCAGGTGGTCCTATCATTAAGACTCCTTTAGGAATTTTTCCTCCTAATTTTTTAAATTTTTTTATATCTTTTAAAAAATATACTAATTCTTCAACTTCCGATTTAACTTCATCACAACCTGCAACATCTCTAAAAGTAATTTTTATTTGATCCTTTGAAATTAATTTAGCTTTAGATTTACCAAAAATAATTGGTCCACCTTTTTTACCTCCAACATTAATTTGCATTTGTCGCATAAAAAATAATAAAACAGCTATTATAATTAATATTGGAAAACTAGATATTAATAATCTTGACCATATACTTGTTTTATTTGGTTCTCTTCCTTCTATAGAAACATTATGATTCAATAAATCATCTATTAAACTAGGATCTTCAATAGTTGGTCTAATTGTTTTAAACTTAGATCCATCTTTATGTTCCCCATTTATAAAATATCCATCAATAATAACATTTCGTATTTTATTTTTATGTATTTGTTGTACAAATTTAGAATAACTTAATATTTGAGTATTAGAATCAATACTAATATTATTAAATATTGTCAATAAAATTGCTATTATAATTAACCAATTACTTAGGTTTTTAGCCATATCTTAAAATTAATACTTAATTTATTATTTACCTTATTATGTTTATTACATTTTATAAATGTTCAATTAAATTAATTTCATATTTTACATTACCGCCTGGTGTATTTACATTAACAATATCACCTTTTTTTTTCCCAATTAAAGCACGCGCTATTGGAGATGTAATAGAAATTTTCTTTTTTTTTATATTTGCTTCATCTTCTCCTACAATTTTATATTTTATTTTTTTATTATAAATTAAATTTATTAGAGTAACTGTTACTCCAAATATTATTTTACCATTTGGATATATTTTAGTTATGTCTATAACTTGAGAATTAGCAATTTTATTTTCAAGTTCTTTAATACGTCTTTCTAAAAAACCTTGTTGTTCAATAGCTGCATGATATTCAGCATTTTCTTTTAAATCACCATGTTTTCTTGCTTCAGCAATATCATTAATAATTTTATTTCTATTAACAGTTTTTAATTTATTAAGTTCTTTTTTTAAAATTTTTTCACCTTCTTTAGTCATAGGTATTTTATTTGATGAGCCCATCGTTAAATATTTCCTATATGCATATCTTGAATTTTTCTTACTTTATTTATTTTATTACAATATTTAAAAGCCATACATATGGCATATGCACCTGCAATAGTAGTAGTATATGGTACTTTGTTTATAATAGCGGTATTACGAATTATATAATTTTTATTTATTAAATTATTTTTTTTGTTTATTGTATTTATGAGATAATTTATTTTATATTTTTTAAAAATAAAAATAATATTTTTTTTACTAATACTTTTAACTAAAATACCATTTTTTAATATAATGTTAGCAGTACCAATAGTAGCCATTAAATTAAAACCTAAATTTATTAAATTTTTTGCTATTTTGGAAATTTTATTTTTATCTTTGTTAGATACTGAAATGAAAGCAATAAGTTGTTTTTTTTCTTTTATTTTTATAATAGGCATTCCTATACTTACTTGTGATTTATAAAATGCTTCACTAAAATTACTACCTATACCCATTACTTCACCTGTAGATTTCATTTCAGGTGATAATACAGGATCTACACCTATAAATTTATTAAAAGGTAATACAGCTTCTTTTACACCATAAAATTTAGGTTTTATATTTTTATAAGTTAAAGATTTACCTATCATACAATTTGCAGCTATTTTAGCTAAAGAAAAACCTATACATTTTGAAACAAAAGGTATAGTACGTGAAGCTCTAGGATTTACTTCTAAAATATAAATTTTATTATTTTTACAAGCTAATTGACAATTCATTAAGCCTATTATTTTTAATTCCATAGCTATTGCTTTTATTTGTTTTTTTATTTCATTTTGAATTTTTATATCTAAATAAAAAGGTGGTAATGAACAAGCCGAATCTCCGGAATGAATACCTGCTTGTTCTATATGTTGCATAATTCCACAAATTACAACTTCTTTACCATCTGATAAAGCATCAATATCAATTTCTATTGCTTTATTTATATATTTATCTAATAAAATAGAATTGTTTTTTGATAAGTTCAAAGCTTTTTTAATATATTTTTCTAATTCTTTTACATTATAAACTATTTCCATTGCTCTACCTCCTATAACATAAGAAGGACGAACAATTAAAGGATAGCCTATCTTTTTAGCTTTAATTAAAGCATCTTCTAAATTAAAAGCAATTTCATTTTCAGGTTGTAATAATTTAATTTTTTTAATTAATTTTTTAAATTTTTCTCTATCTTCAGCTATATCTATAGCTAATTTATTAGTTCCCATAATAGGTATTTCTTGATTCTTTATATTTTTTATTATTTTCAAAGGGGTTTGACCACCAAACTGAATAATAACTCCTTTCGGATTTTCTTTTCTTATAATTTCTAATATATCTTCTAAAGTTATAGGTTCAAAATACAATCTATCACTAATATCATAATCAGTAGAAACTGTTTCAGGATTACAATTAATCATTATCGTTTCATAACCATTTTCACGCATAGCAATAGCTGCTTGTACACAACAATAATCAAATTCAATACCTTGTCCAATTTTATTAGGGCCACTACCTATTATAATAATTTTATCAGAAGTATTTTTAATATTAGCTTCACATTCATTATCATAAGTAGAATACATATAATCAGTTGAAGTAGTAAATTCTGCTGAACAAGTATCAACTCTTTTATATACTGGATGTATCTTTAATTTTTTACGTAAATCTCTAATATTTTTTTCTTTAACATTTAATAATTTAGCAATTCTATTATCACTAAAACCTTGTTTTTTTAATAAATATAAATTTTCATAATTAATATTATTTATATTTTTATTTAAAAAAATATTTTCTATATTTATTAATTCTTTTATTTGGGTTAAAAACCAAATATCTATTTTTGTATAATTTAAAATTTCTTTTATTGTTAATCCCGCTCTAAAAGCATCAGCAATATAAAAAATACGTTCATATCCTGGATTTATTAATTCTTTTTTTATTATATTTAAAGAATTTTTATTAAACTTTAATATTTTATTATCTAAACCATTAATACCATTTTCTAAACTGCGCAATGCTTTATGTAATGATTCTTTAAAACTTCTTCCTATAGCCATTACTTCACCTACAGATTTCATTTCTGTTGTTAATCTATCATTAGCTTTAGGAAATTTTTCAAAATTAAAAATAGGTATTTTAGTAACGACATAATCTATAGATGGTTCAAAAGAAGCCGGTATTTTACCTTTTGTTATATCATTTTTTAATTCATCTAAAGTATAACCTATAGCTAATTTAGCAGCTATTTTAGCTATAGGAAAACCTGTAGCTTTAGATGCTAAAGCTGATGATCTAGAGACTCTAGGATTCATTTCAATTACTACCATTTTTCCAGTTGTTGGATGAATACCAAATTGTACATTAGATCCTCCACTATCTATTCCAATTTCTTTTAATACAGTAATAGAAGCATTACGCATTATTTGATATTCTTTATCCGTTAAAGTTTGTGCAGGTGCCACTGTAATTGAATCACCTGTATGAATTCCCAGTGTATCAAAATTTTCTATTGAACATATTATAATACAATTACCTTTTTTATCACGTAATAACTCCATTTCATATTCTTTCCAACCAATTAAATATTCATCTATTAATAATTCTTTTGTAGGAGCTATATTTAAACCTCTAATACAAATTTGTTTTAATTCTTCAAAATTCTTTGCTATACCCCCCCCAAAACCTCCCATAGTATAAGAAGGACGTATAATGCAAGGAAAACCTATTTTATTTTTTATTTCATATATATCTTTTATATATCTAATTATTACAGATTTAGGACTTTCAAGGCCAATCTTATTCATTAACTTAATAAATTTATTACGATTTTCAGCTTTTTTTATAGTAGATATATTAACACCAATAATTTTTACATTAAAAATTTTTAATACACCATATTTATATAAATCTAATGCACAATTTAAAGCTGTTTGGCCGCCCATAGTTGGTAATAATGCATCTGGCCTTTCTTTTTCAATAATTTTAGATAAAATTTCCCACTTTATGGGCTCAATATATGTTGAATTAGCTATCTGTGGATCTGTCATAATTGTAGCTGGATTTGAATTAACTAATATAACATATATACCTTCTTCTCTTAAAGCTTTACATGCTTGTACACCTGAATAATCAAATTCACATGCTTGTCCAATAATAATAGGGCCTGAGCCAATAATTAATACTTTTTTTATATATTTTGGCATATAACTTCCATTAACTAATTTAGTTTTTTTATAAACCGATAAAATAATAAATATGCATCTTGTGGTCCAGGACTTGATTCGGGATGTCCTTGAAAGCTTAAAGCAGGACAATCTATTCTTTCAAGTCCTTGTAAAGTGCCATCAAATAAAGATCTATGCGTAATTTTACTATTTTTTGGTAAAGTATTTTCATCAACAACAAAACAATGATTTTGACTAGTAATAAAAATTTTACCAGTTTTTATATCTAATATTGGATGATTTGAACCATGATGACCAAAATTCATTTTAATTGTTTTTGCCCCACTAGCTAAAGCTAATAATTGATGTCCTAAACAAATACCAAATAAAGGAATTTTATTTTTACATAATTTTTTTATAGTATATATAGAACCTTTGAAATCTTCAGGATTACCTGGTCCATTAGATACTACAACTCCATCTGGGTTCATTGAACTAATTTCTTTAAATGAAGTTTTATATGAAACGATTGTAATACGACATCCTAATTTTTTTAATATTCTTATTATATTATATTTAGTACCAAAATCATAAACAATAATATGATATTTATATTTTTTATAATTATACTTTTTTTTATTATATAATTGTATTACGTTTATATTTTTTAACTTTATATTTTTACGTGCTAATTTTATCGCTAATTTAATATTATTATTATTTATATTATTAACAGTTATAATAGCACCATTTTTTATACCTTTATCTCTTAATTGTATCGTTAATTTGCGTGTATCAATATTTGCTATACAAACTCTATGTTGATTGTTTAAATATTCTATTAATGAACAATTACTACGATAATTACTAATTAATACACTAGGTATACAATTTAATATTAAACCAGATACACAGATTTTTTTATATTCTATATCTTCGTTATTAATACCTGTATTTCCTATATGAGGATTAGTAAAAGTTACTATTTGTTTAATATAAGAAGGATCAGTTATAATTTCTTGATATCCTGTAATTGAAGTATTAAAAATTACTTCACCTGAAGTATTACCATAATATCCTATAGAAATACCTTTATAAATACTCCCATCTTCTAATGCTAATAAGGCTAATTTATACAAAATTATTTTCCTCTTTAAGTACATCTTGCATATTATAAAAACCATTATTTTTATTTTTTATCCATTTTGCTGCAAGTATTGCTCCATAGGCAAATACTAATCTATTAGTTACTTTATGATTAATTTCTATTATTTCCCCTGATTTGGAAGCAAAAATTATTTTATGTTCTCCTATTATATCTCCTGCTCTAATAATTGAATATCCTATTGTATTTTTAATACGTGGACCTGTTTTATTTAAAACTTTAATAGTATTTAATTTATATCCTATAATCTTAGCTATTTTTTTTCCTATATTTAATGCTGTACCAGAAGGATAATCAATTTTATTACTATGATGATATTCAATAATTTCTATATCAAAATCTTTTATTATTAATTTTTTTGTAATACTAATAATTATATCTAATATAACATTCGCACCTATGCTCATATTAGCAGACAATACAAATGGTACTTTATTTTTAAATAATTTTATTTTTTTTAATTGTTTTTTTTTAAATCCTGTTGTACCAATAATTATTGATTTTTTATTTTTATAACAATATTCTAAATTTTTTAAACTTATTTTTGGATTAGTAAAATCTATTATGGTATCAAAATTATTTTTTATATCTTTTATATTTCCAACTGTTTTTATATTTAATTTACCTAACCCTATTATTTCTCCAATATCTTTTCCAATTAATTTATGATTTGGATTTATTACAGCACCTACTAATTTTAGGTTGTTATCTTTTTTTATCGTTTTAATTAATAATTTTCCAATACGACCAATAGACCCTAAAATAATTATTTTTATCATAAATTTTATTTTTGCCTTATTTTTTTTTAATTATATTATATAATATAATATAATATAATAAAATTTAATAACCTACTAAAATAGATGATGGTAATGTAGCAAAATTTATTAATGGACAAATAATTATATTATCTATTAAATTTATAATTATAAAAGCAGCTATAGGTGAAATATCTATTATTCCTATAGGAGGAATAATTTTTCTTAATAATAACATTATAGGTTCTGTTATTTGTATTATTATTAATGATCCCGGATGATCTGAATGATTTAATATCCAACTAATAATAGTCATTATTATTAATGCAAAAAAATATAATCTACTTAATATATTTAATACACTAGCTATAGAACCAATAAATAAATTTATTATTGGTGGGATATTGTTAATATATAATAAATATATTATCGATATAGAAAATGTTTTAATAAATATTGCTGATATAAATGTTGCTAAATCAAAACCACCAATAGATTTAATAAATTTTTTTACTGGATTAACAATAACAGATGTAATTTTTATTATGTTTTGTGTAATAGGATTATTTTTATCTGCATAAGAAATATGTAAAGCAAAACGTAACATTAACATAAATGTATATAAATTAAATAATGTATTAATTAAAGATAAACCAATATTTTCCATATATTTTATACTCCAATTTATATTATATAAAAAAAATAATTAATATGAATAATATAAAAAATATTTTTGAAAAAATAAAATTAAATACAAAAAAAATTTTAATTGAAAAACAATTTAAAAAAAAAATAAAATCTAAAAAAATATTAAATATAAAAATAGGTATAGATCCTACTACTCCTAATTTACATTTAGGTCATTTTGTTTTAATAAAAAAATTAAAACAATTACAAAAATTAGGTCATAATATATTATTTATTATAGGAGATTTTACTGGAATCATAGGTGATCCTACAGGAAAAAATATAACGAGAAAAATTTTAACAAAAGAACAAATAAAAATAAACGCTATAAAATGTAAACATCAAATATTGAAATTATTAAATCCTAACAAAATAAAAATTTTATTTAATTCAGAATGGTTAAAAAAAATTTCTATATTTAAACTTATTAAGATTTTATCAAAATTTACAATATCTAAAATGTTAGAAAGAAAAGATTTTAATAAAAGATATAAACATGGTTATAGTATTTCAATACATGAATTTATATATCCTTTAATACAAGCTTATGATTCAGTAGTACTTAAAGCAGATATAGAATTAGGAGGTAATGATCAACTATTTAATCTTTTAATAGGAAGAGAATTACAAAAGATTTTTAATCAAGAACCTCAAAATATAATTACTATGCCTATTCTTGAAGGATCTGATGGTAAAAAAAAAATGTCAAAATCTCTTAATAATTATATTAATATAAAAGATAAACCAGGAGATATGTATAGAAAGCTTATTTCTATTAATGATAATTTAATATATAAATATTTTAAATTATTATCAATAAAACCTATAAATAAATTTACAAAAATAAATCCACGTGACCTTAAAATAAAATTAGCTACTGAATTAATAACATATTTTTATAATAAAAATATAGCAAAAAAAGCATCACTTTTAATAGGAAATAAAGTTAATAATAATTTCTTTCCTATCAATATTCCTAAAATTAAAATTATTATCAAACATTTTATAAAAGTTCCTATAATATATATATTAAATAAATCAGGCTTAGTAAAAAATAATTCACAAGCAAAAGACTTAGTAAAAAATAAAAAAATTAAAATTAATAATATAATTATTAATTATAATTATAAATTAATTTTTAATAAAAATTATTTTATACAATCAGGAAATAAAAATTTTGCTATAATTCATTTATTGGGGCCATAGTTCAATTGGTAGAACGCCTGCTTTGCATGTAGGAGACTAGGAGTTCAAATCTCCTTGGTTCCACTCCATATCAACAAATATTCAATAATTATTTGATAAACTTTTGTTAACAGTATTATATCTGAAAATAAAACACATTCATTTATTTTATGTATAGTATCATTTTTTAAGCCTAACTCAATTAATTGATTACAAGTTTTATTTATAAATCTACCATCGGATATACCACCGTTTGTATTTATTTGTGGTTGTAACTTACAAATATAATTTATTCCAAAATTCACAGCATTTAATAATGTGCCTTTTTTTGTTACATATGGTTCTCCTGAAATATACCATTCAATTTTATAATCTTTATTGTTTTTTAAATTAAATAATAAAAAAATGTTAATTACTTTTTTTTTTATTTCATTAACTGTAATTTCATTTGAAAATCTAAAATTACATATTAATTTTGCATATTTAGGTGAAATATTATTTACCCCTAACCCTGCATTGAAATTTGATATTTGAAAACTAGTTTTAGAAAAATATTTATTACCTTTATCCCATTGTATTTTTAATAAATAATGTGTTACATTTATTAATATATGTATTGGATTTAATAATGTTTTGGTATATGCTATATGTCCTTGTATACCATATATTATTATCTTTGCATTTAATGAACCTCGTCTACCTATTTTTATGGTATCACATGTATATTTTTTACTAGTAGGCTCACCTATAATACAATATTTTATTATTTCTTTTCTTTTAATTAATTTATTTATTACATATTTAGTACCATATTTACCATCACCTTCTTCATCACTTGTTATTAAAAAAGCTATTTTACCTTTATATTTTGGATATAATTTTAAAAAATTACATGTTGCTTTTATCATTGCACACAAACTACCTTTCATATCAACTATACCACGTGATATAATATATCCTTTGTTATTTAAAGAAGGTATAAAAGGGTGATGTTTCCATTCATTTATTGGACCTGATGGCACCACATCTGTATGCCCAACAAATAATAATGTTGTTTTTCCAAGTCCTTTTGTAGCCCATAAATTTTCAACTCCTTTTTTATTAAAAAATTCTATATTAAAACAAAATTTTTTTAATATATTACTTATTAATAATTGACAACCTTTATCTTTAGGTGTTATTGATTTTTTTGAAAGTAAATTAAATACTAAATTTAAAAGATAATACATTGTTAATTTTTTTTATGTAAATTTTTATTCAGTTTTATTATTTTTTTATTTATACGACATTCTATTCTTCCTGTTATAGAATTTCTTATAAATAATAAATTATTTTTATAAGCCAATACCTTAGCTTTAACTATTTGTATTAATTTATTATTTATATCTAAAATTGATATTTTTGAATTTGAAGTTATATATAAGCCAGCTTCAATAATACAACAATTACCTAATGGGATACCACATCCCGCATTAGCTCCTATTAAACAATTTTTACCTATTGATATTAAAATTTTTCCTCCCCCTGATAGTGTTCCTAAAATTGAAGCCCCACCTCCTAAATCAGAATTTTTATTTATAAATACTCCAGATGAAATGCGTCCTTCTATCATACATGGTCCTTTAGTACCTGCATTAAAATTACAAAATCCTTCATGCATAATTGTTGAACCTTTACCTAAATAAGCACCAAGCCGTATTCTTGATGTATCTGCTATTCTTACATTAGTTGGTATGACATAATCTGTCAGTTTAGGAAATTTATCAATACTAAAAATTGCAATATATATATTATTTAATTTAGCTTTATTTTTTGTTTCTATAATTTCTTCACTATCAATTGGACCTACATTAGTCCAAACTATAGTTTTCATAATATTAAATATACCAAATAAATTTATTGAATTTGGTTTACATAATCTATACGAAATGAGATGTAATTTTAAAAAAATATCTGTAATATTTAAAGGATTTTTATCATACAAAATAAAAGTAAAAATTAACAATTTTTTAGTGTTTAAAAAACTTTTGATTTTTTTTGCTGTTTTAAATTCACATATATTTTTTAATTCTAAATATAATATTAATAAATCCTTGTTAGATAAATATAAATTAAAACTATTTGAATTAATGTTGATATTAAATTTTAATTTCTTTAATAACTGTTTTACAAAAATTGTATAAGGATATATAACTGTAAAAGGATAATAAACTTCTAATATTTCATTTTTATGATTTTTACTTGCTATTCCTAAACCAAAACTAAATATCATAATAAAATTCCTATTTTTTTTCATTTTTACGAATTGTTGTAATAATTACACCTTTTTTTTTGATAATTAATGTATGTTCCCATTGAGCTGAGTTACTTTTATTTTTTGTAATAGTTGTCCAACCGTCTTTTAAAATTTTAATTTCAGTCCCCCTATTAATTATCATAGGTTCAACGGTTAAACACATTCCTTCTTTTAAAATAATATCATTATTATTATATCCATTATAATTAAGAACTTGAGGTTTTAAATGAAAATCAGTACCAATCCCATGACCACAAAATTCTTTTACAACACTATATCCATTGTTGATTGCATGTGTTTGAATTATATTACCTACTTCAGAAAGTTTTATACCATCACGTATAATAGATATTGCATTATAAAGACATTCTTGCGTAACTTTACATACTTTATAAGTTTTATTTTTTTTATTGTTTCCAACAATATACATTGAACTAGTGTCAGCATAATATCCATCTTTTATAATTGTAACATCTATATTTAAAATATCATTTGTTTTTAATTGTTTTTTATAATTAGGAATACCGTGACAAACTACATTGTTAATAGATATACAAGTAGCATGTTGATAACCTTTATATCCTATTGTTGCTGAAATACATTTTATTTTAGTTTCAATATATTTATGACAAATATTATTTATTTCTTCTGTATTAATGCCAGGTTTAATATATTCAGAAATCATTTCTAATATATTAGCTGCTAATTTTCCTACAATTATTAATTTTTTTATATCTTTTAATGAATAAATTTTAATCTTCATAATTATTTATATTATTATATTTGAAGTTAATTTATTAATACTATAATATATTTATTAATATTAATATATATATAAGGAATTATATTTTTATGCTAATTAAAATGCATGATTTATTAAAAGCTGGTGCACATTTCGGTCATCAAACAAAGTTTTGGAATCCAAAAATGAAAAAATATATATATGGAATAAATAATAAAATCCACATTTTAAATTTAGAATATACATTTATTGCTCTGAAACAAGTTCATTCCATTATCAAAAAAATTATAAGTAAGAATAAAAAAATAATTTTTGTTGGTACTAAAAAAGCCGCTAATGTAATTATTTCTGAAGAAGCAACAAAAGTGGATCAACCTTATGTTAATCATAGATGGTTAGGTGGGATGTTAACTAATTATAAAACTATTAGACAATCAATAAAAAAATTACGTGAATTAGAATTAATGCGTGATAATGGAATTTTAAACAAATTAACAAAAAAAGAAATTTTATTAACCAATAGAAAATTACAAAAATTAGAAAAATGTTTAGGTGGGATAAAAAATATGATTGGTTTACCTGAAGCTTTATTTGTAATTGATGTTACTAAAGAAAGAATTGCTATAAATGAAGCTAATAAATTAGGTATATTAGTTATTGGTATTGTTGATACAAATTCTAATCCCGATGGTATAGATTATATAATTCCCGGAAATGATGATTCTATAAACGCTATAAAAATATATACTAAAATTATAGCCAATTATTGTAAAAAAACATAAATAATAAAAATAAATATCATGAATAATATCAAATTAATAAAAAAATTAAGAAATAGTACTGGATTAGGTATTATGACATGTAAAAAAGCACTTACTAAATATAAAGGTAATATAAACTTAGCTATAAATTATTTACTTACTATACATAGATTAAAATCAAAAGAAAATATTCCAAAAGAAGGAATAATAAAAATAAAATTTTCAAAAACTTTATTTTTAATGTTAGAAATTAATTGTGAAACAGATTTTGTATCTAATGATATTAATTTTATCCGTTTTGTAAATAAAGTTGCTAATAAATCTTTATATACCAATCAAAAAAATATAAAAAAATTATTTGATGATAAATTAGAATTAGATAGAAAAAATTTAATAACAAAATTAAATGAAAATATTATTGTACGTAAATTAATATTAATAAAAAAATATATTAATAATACAATAGGTTATTATAATCATAAAAATCGATTAGGTTCTTTAGTAATTATAAAAAATTGTAATTTACAAATTGCAAATGATATTGCTATGCAAATTATAGCTACAAATCCAAATGTAATTTATATTAAAGATTTTACAAATGAAGAAATAAAAAAAGAAAAATCATATATATTATCTAATATAAAACATAAACCATTAAATATAATTAATAAAATAATAAAAAATAAATTACAAAAATATTTAAACGAAAATAGTTTAGTTAATCAATCTTTTATAAAAGATAATAAAATAAAAATTTCAAATTATTTATCACATAATAGTAAAATAATTAAATTTTTTAGATTTGAAATAGGCAAATTATAATGGAGACTGAGACATTTATAAAAAATACTTCATTTTTAATGGAAAAAAGTATTAAATTATTAAATTTAAATTTTAATAAACTTCGTTCAAATAAAATAAATCCAGAAATAATATATAATATTTATATTATTTATCATGGCAAACAAACATATCTAAAAAATTTATCTAATATTTATGTTGAAAATTCACATACTTTAATAATTAATCCTTGGGATAATAAAATTATTAATGAAATAAAAAAAGCTATTTTTATAAATTTAGAAATTAATCCAATTATAAACAATAATAATATTAAATTAATATTTCCACCATTAACAGAAGAAACACGTAAAAGTTATATTCTTAAAGCGAGATCATTTGCAGAAATCAGTAAAATATATATACGTAACACACGTCGTAATATAAAAAAAGATATAAAAAAATATAAATATAATATTGATAAATCTAATAAATTAGAAGTAATTTTACAACAATTAACTGATAAATATATAAATATTATAAAAAAAATATTAAAAAAAAAAGAAAAAGATTTACTAAAAATTTAAAAATATGAATACTTTTATTCATTTACGTATACATAGTGAATATTCTTTAATAGATAGTATTATTAAAATAAAATCTTTAATTGATAATATAAAAAAACTTAATATACCTGCAATTTGTATAACTGATGAAAATAATATATTTAGTTTAATAAAATATTATAAAACTTCTATAAGAAATGGTATTAAACCAATAATCGGTTGTGATTTAAAAATTAATTCTAAAAATAAAAGTTATAAAATAACTTTATTAGCTATGAATAATATTGGATATTATAATCTTATAAAATTAATTACTTTATCTTGTAAAGGGATATTAACAAAAAAATATATATTTAAATTTTCAAAAGGATTAATTGTCCTTTCAGGAGCTAGTAAAGGTGAAATAGGTTATTTGTTACTTTCAAAAAATATAAAAAAAGCTACTAAAATTCTAAATCAATGGAAAAAAGTTTTTAATAATAGGTTTTATTTAGAAATACAAAGAATAGGTTTACAAAATGAAGAAGAATTATTATCTAAATCAATAGATTTAGCTATTAATACAAATATTCCTGTGGTTGCAACCAATGATGTATTGTTTATAAAAAAAGAAGATTTTTATATCCATCAAACAAGAGTTGCTATAAATGAAGGTAAAGTAATTAACAATTCAAATAAAAAAGATTTTTATAGTAAAGAACAATATTTAAAAACACCTAATGATATGATTAATTTATTTAAAGATATTCCAGAAGCTATTGAAAATAGTATAATGATTGCAATTCGTTGTAATGTAAATGTAACATTAAATAAAAAAAATGTTTTTTTTCCAAAATTTAATTTATCTAAAAATATCAATATAAAAAAATATTTTATATATATATCAAATAAAGGATTAAATAATCGTTTAATAAAAAACAATATATTAAAAAATAACAAAATTATCAAATATAAAAATAGATTGTATGAAGAAATTAATACTATTAATAATATGGGTTTTATTGAATATTTTTTAATAGTAATGAATTTTATAAAATGGGCAAAAAAAACAAATATACCCGTAGGACCTGGTAGAGGTTCTGGAGCAGGATCTTTAGTTGCTTATTCGTTAGAAATTACAGACGTTGATCCTATAAAATATGATCTTTTATTTGAAAGATTTCTGAATCCTGAAAGAATTAATATGCCTGATTTTGATATTGATTTTTGTATGAAACAACGTGATAAAGTAATAAACTATGTAACTAAATTATATGGTAAAAATTTAGTATCACATATTGTTACTTTTAGTACAATGACAGCTAAATCTGTAATAAGAGATGTTACTAGAGTACAAGGTAAACCTTATTGGTTAGGTGATAAATTATCAAAATTAATACCTTTTGATTTAGGTATAAAGTTAACTAAAGCTTTTAATAAATCAGTAGAATTACGAAAGTTAATTAAAACTAATGAAGAAGCTAATGAAATTTGGGAAATGTCTTTAAAATTAGAAGGTATAATTAAAGGAATAGGAAAACACGCAGGAGGAATAATAATTGCTCCTACAAAATTAATTAATTTTTCTCCAATATTATGTGATGATCAAGGAAAAAATATAATACAATTTGATAAAAATGATATAAAATATTTAGGTTTAATTAAATTTGATTTTTTAGGCTTAAGAACATTAACAGTAATTAATTATACTTTAAAATTAATAAATAAATCAATAAAAAAACAAATTGATATTAATAATATCCCTTTAAATGATTTGAAATCTTTTAATTTATTAAAAAAAGCTGAAACTACTTCTATTTTTCAATTAGAATCACAAGGTATGAAAGAATTAATAAAAAAATTAAAACCAAATAATATTAATGATATAATATCATTGATAGCTTTATTTAGACCGGGTCCTTTAAATTCTGGTATGGTAGATGAGTTTATAAAAAGAAAAAATGGTAAACAAATAAATTATTCAGATTTTAATACCTTAATCAAACCAATATTAAAATCAACTTATGGAATAATTTTATATCAAGAACAAGTAATGAAAATTACTAATTTATTAACTGGTTTTAGTCTTGGAAAATCAGATTTATTTCGTCGTGCCATAGAAAAAAATAAAAATATAAAAAAATATCGTATAAATTTTATAAAAAATTGTATTAATAATAATATAAAAAAATATATTGCAATTAAAAATTTTGAAGTTATAAATAAATTTGCTGGTTATGGTTTTAATAAATCACATTCAACTGCTTATGGATTAATTTCTTACAAAACAATATGGTTTAAAAGTAATTATCCTAGTCAATATATGGCATCTGTATTATCTACAGAAATGTATAATATTGATAAAATAATACCAATTATATCAGAATGTAAAAGAATGAAATTAAAAATTTTACCTCCTGATATAAATATAAGTAATTATAAATTTAGTGTAGATAAAAAAAATAATATTCTTTATGGATTAGGTGCTATTAAAGGAATAGGTGAAGAATTTATTAAAGAAATTATCATTAATAGAAAAAAATATGGTAAATTTTATGATTTATTTGATTTTTGTAAACGTATAGATATAAAATATTTAAATAAACGTAATTTATCTGCTTTAATATTTTCTGGTAGTTTAGATAAGATTGGTCCATCTAGAGAAATTATTTTATATACTATTAATACTGCAATAAAAATTGCTTATCAAAATAAACATAATATAATAATGGGGATTAATGATTTATTTAATAATATTTCTAATGGATATAAAAAATATGAATATGTTAAACAATTTAAAAATTTAGAAATATTACAAGGAGAAAAAAATACTTTAGGAATATATATATCTTTTATAAATTCTTAGTTAAATATTATGTATTTATCACAATATTATTTATATTCAATAATCAAATCTTTAAATATAAAAAAATTATGTATTGCTTTATCTGGTGGAAGAGATAGTATATGTTTATTAGATATAACATATAAATCATTAAAAAAATTAAAAACAAATAATTTAATACCTAAAATATATGCTATTCATATAAATCATTATATGAATAAATCCTCGGAAACTTGTGAAAAGTTTTGTATTAAATATTGTAATATGTTTAATATACCTTTAATAATAAAAAGACAAAAAAAATATATTAATAATATAGAATTATCAGCGCGGAATTTTAGATATTTTTGGTTTACTTATTATTTAAATAAAAATGATGGTATTTTTATAGCACATAATAATGATGATCAAATAGAAAATTTAATGTTAAAAACAATTAAAGGATGTGGAATTTATGGATTAGCAAGTATTCCTTATAAACGTAAATTGGGTTATGGATTTTTAATTAGACCTTTTTTAAATATATCACGTATAACAATAAATAATTATATAAAAAAATATAAACTTAATTGGTTTGAAGATAAAACAAATTTCAATATAAAATTTGATCGGAATTATTTAAGACATAATATAATACCTAAAATAAAAAATAGGTGGCCATTCTTTTATATTACATTAAATAAATGTATTGAAAAATTTAAAGAATCAAATCATTT
Source organism: Candidatus Portiera aleyrodidarum (assembly GCA_902713755.1). Lineage (GTDB taxonomy): Bacteria > Pseudomonadota > Gammaproteobacteria > Johnevansiales > Johnevansiaceae > Portiera > Portiera aleyrodidarum_C. The sequence continues at coordinate 27,723 of LR744089.1, forward strand.
ATTAAATGAATTTTCAAAAGAAATATTTAAAATTATTGGTTATAATTCAAAAAAAATATATATAAAAAAATTAATAAAACTTTCTTATTATAAATTAAGAATATTAATTATTTATTGTTTAAATAATATAGGTTATATCAATCCATCAAAAAACAAAATAAATGAATTAATAAATCAAATATTTAATGCAAAATATTCTTCTTCAATATTAATAAATTTTAATAAGATTGAAGCTAGAATTTGGAAAGGATTTTTATATTTTTCTTATAAAAATCAACATGACAATATATTTTATAGTTGGGAGTTATATTGTATTAATAAATTTAATAAATTAAATATTAAAATTTTTAATCTTAAAGGAGGAGAAAAAATAATACATTATGGTAAAATAAAAAGGATAAAAATTTTATTACAAAAATTATCAATTAAACCTTGGGAACGTAAAAAATTTATAATTATTTATTATAAAGATAAAATAGTAGCTGCATTAAATAATACTTGTTCTTTAGTTACTGATAATTGGAGTGCTAAACTTAAAATAAAATATCCTTTTTAATATAATAGAAATTATTTTTTATACAATATGAATTTAAATGAACTTAAAAAAAAAAATGTACATGAATTATTAGAATTAGCTATATCTATGAATATAGATAATATCTTACGTTCTAGAAAACAAGATATTATATTTGCTATTCTAAAAAAACAAGCTAAAGGTGGAGAAGATATTTATGGAGAAGGAGTTTTAGAAATTTTACAAGAAGGTTTTGGTTTTTTAAGAAGTTCTGATAGTTCTTATCAAGCCGGCCCTGATGATATATATGTTTCTCCATCACAAATTAGACGTTTTAATTTACGTAAAGGTGATAGTATTTATGGTAAAATACGTCCTCCTAAAGTTGGGGAAAGATATTTTGCTTTATTAAAAGTAAATAAAATCAATTTTGATAGAATAGAAACTGTTAAAAAAAAAATTTTATTTGAAAATTTAACTCCATTATTTCCAAATTATAGATTAATTATGGAAATTGGTAATGGTTCTAATGAAGATTTAACGTCTAGAATTTTAGATTTAGTTGCTCCTATAGGTAAAGGACAACGTGGTTTAATTGTTTCTCCTCCTAAAGCAGGTAAAACTATGATGATGCAAAACATTGCTAATGCTATAGTACGCAATAGTCCTGAATGTTATTTAATTTTTTTATTAATTGATGAACGTCCTGAAGAAGTAACAGAAATGTCTAGAACGGTAATCGGTGAAGTTATCGCATCTACATTTGATGAACCACCTAAAAGACATGTCCAAGTAGCTGAAATGGTTATAGAAAAAGCTAAAAGATTAGTTGAACATAAAAAAGATGTAGTTATACTGTTAGATTCTATTACTAGATTAGCAAGAGCTTACAATACAGTAGTTCCTTCTTCTGGTAAAGTATTAACAGGGGGAGTTGATTCAAATGCTCTTGAAAAACCTAAAAGATTTTTTGGTGTAGCACGCAATATAGAAGAAGGTGGAAGCTTAACTATTTTAGCATCTGCTTTAATAGATACTGGATCAAAAATGGATGATATAATTTTTGAAGAATTTAAAGGTACAGGTAATATGGAAGCACATTTAGATCGGAAATTAGCTGAAAAAAGAGTTTTTCCTGCAATAAATATTAGACGTTCTGGTACTCGTAGAGAGGATTTATTATGTAGTGAAGAAGAAATACAACGTATGTGGATTTTACGGAAATTATTACATACAATGGAAGATGTATCGGCAACAGAATTATTAATAGATAGATTAAAAAATACGAAAAATAATATAGAATTTTTTGAATCAATGAAAAGAAGATAAAATAAGGAATTTAGTTATGAAATATGCTTCATATTATGAAAGTTATTATAAAACTTTAAAAAAATTTGATAATATTAAGTGTTATAAGCAATTACCAAGTATATTAGAAATACGTAAAGCTATTCCTTTAAATACTGTACTAAGGAATATTATTAAGTTACAAAGAAAAGCAATTAAAAATATAATTAATGGTAATGATAAAAGATTATTAGTTATAGTAGGTCCTTGTTCAATACATGATACCAATTCTGCATTAGAATATGCTAATAAATTAAAAAAATTATCTAATGAATTAGAAGATCAATTATTAATTGTAATGCGTACATATATAGAAAAACCTAGAACTAATATTGGATGGAAAGGATTATTATATGATCCATCGTTAGATGATAGTAATGATCTTAATTTTGGAATTTATATTTCTAGAAAAATTATGTATGATATAATTGTTCTAGGTTTACCTATTTCTAATGAAATATTAAACCCTATTACATCAGAATTTTTTGAAGATCTTATTAGTTGGGCGGCTATAGGAGCTAGAACAACAGAATCTCAAATTCATAGAGAAGTGGTTAGTGGTTTATCGTTTCCAATAGGTTTTAAAAATGGAACTGATGGAAACATCGATATAGCTATCGATGCAATTAAAACAGCAGAAAATAAACATTATCATATTGGTATAGATCAAAAAGGACTAATTTCTATTATAAAAACAAAAGGTAATATAAATACACACTTAATACTTAGGGGTGGAAACAATGGACCTAATTATTATAAAAATAATATAAATTTATATTGCCAAGCAATGACACGTAAAGGTATTAAAGCTAAAATTATGGTAGATTGTAGTCATTCTAATAGTGGTAAAAAACCTGAAAATCAACCATTGGTATTAGATAATATATTAGAACAACGAATATCTGGTAATAAATCGTTAATAGGAGTAATGGTAGAAAGTAATATAAATAGTGGTTCACAAAATTTAAGCAAAAATCTTAAATATGGAGTATCAATAACTGATGGATGTTTAAGTTGGATAGAAACAGAAAAATTACTTCGTAAAACTGCAATAAAAATGCGCCAAAATATAACAAAATTATAAAAAGGTTATTTTTTTTAAATGATAAAAACACATATTTTAGGATATCCACGTATAGGAACTAATAGAGAATTAAAAAAAGCATTAGAGTCATATTGGAAAAAAGATATTAATTTAAAAACATTAGAAAAAATTGGAAAAAAAATTAGAGTAAAAAATTGGATTACACAATATAAAGCAGGATTATCTTATGCAACTGTAGGAGATTTTTCTTATTATGATCATATTTTAAATATAACTGCAATGATAGGATCAATACCTAAAAGATTTAATCATATTGAAAACAGTATTGTTGATATAAATACATATTTTAATATGGCTAGAGGATGTACAATAAAAGGAAAACCTATTTCAGCATGTGAAATGACAAAATTTTTTGATACAAATTATCATTATATTGTACCTGAATTAGAAATAAATAATAAGTTTTATTTATCAAATAATAATATTTTTAATGAAGTTAAAGAATGTCAAACTTTAGGTTTAAAACCTAAAGTAGTATTAATTGGTCCTATAACTTATTTATGGTTAGCAAAATCATCTATTAATAAAATTAATTTTTTACCATCCTTAATTAATGTATATTCTAAAATTTTAAAAAAATTAGAAAAACAAAATGTTGAATGGGTGCAATTAGATGAACCTGTTTTAGTATTAGAACTTCCAAAAATATGGAAGGATTCCTTTGAAATAGCTTATAAAAAATTATCCAAAAAAATAAAAAAATTAAAAATAATGATAGCTACTTATTTTGGAGGAATAGGTAATAATATAGATATGGTATTATCGTTACCTATACACAGTATACATATTGATACAATTAGAGCACCTAAAGAAGTAGATTTAATTATAAAAAAATTTCCTAGTGATAAAATTTTATCTATTGGAATAATAAATGGTAGAAATATTTGGAAAGCAAATTTAAAAAATATTTTAAAAAAATTAAAAAACATTAATAATATTCTTATTAATAGAATGTGGATCTCATCAAGTTGTTCTTTATTACATATACCTATATCTTTAAGTAAAGAAAAAAATATAAATAATAAAATTTTAAATTGGTTATCATTTGCAAGACAAAAATTAGATGAAATAGTGATATTATCTAAATGTATAAATAGTGAAAATGATAACAAATATATAAAGGATAATACTAAAGCAATAGAATCAAGAAAATTTTGTGATATTGTAAATTCTAATTTAGTAAAAGAACGTATAAAACAAATAAAAAATAATTATTTACATCGTAATCATTCATACTTAACACGTAAAAATTTACAAAATAACAAACTTAAACTACCTTTATTACCAACAACTACTATAGGGTCATTTCCTCAAACTAATATAATAAGACTTGCTAGAAAAAATTTTAAAATAGGTAAATTAAATATTGAATCTTATGAACAAATAATGCGGTATCAAATATTATTTATAATAGCTAAACAAAAAAGTTATGATATTGATATGTTTGTACATGGTGAACCAGAAAGAAATGATATGGTAGAATATTTTGGTGAAAACCTTAAAGGATTTGTATTTACTACTAATGGTTGGGTACAAAGTTATGGGTCGCGTTGTGTTAAACCTCCAATAATATATGGAGATATTAAACGTAAGAATCCAATTACAGTAAGATGGATTAAATATGCACAAAACAATAGTTTAAAACCTGTTAAAGGTATGTTAACAGGTCCAGTCACAATATTACATTGGTCTTTTGTAAGAGACGATCAACATAAAGAAACAACATGTAAACAAATCGCATTAGCTTTACGTGATGAAGTAAAAGATTTAGAAAAAGCAGGTATTAAAGCTATTCAAATAGATGAACCTGCTTTACGTGAAGGTTTGCCTTTAAACAAAAAAGATTATAAATATTATTTAAATTGGGCTATATCATGTTTTAAACTTTCATCATCTATAGTAAAAGATGAAACACAAATTCATACCCATATGTGTTATTCTCAATTTAATGATATTATAGCATATATATCTGAAATGGATGCAGATGTAATAACTATTGAAACCGCTAGATCAAATATGACATTATTAAATGCTTTTAAAATTTTTGAATATCCAAATGAAATTGGACCTGGTATATATGATATACATACTACTAATATACCAAGTATAAAATATATGATTTCTTTAATACAAAAAGCCGCTAAAAGTATTCCTATAGATAGGATCTGGATAAATCCTGATTGTGGTTTAAAAACTAGAAAATGGAATGATGTAGATTCTTCCTTAAAAAATATGGTAAAAGCAGCTTATAAATTAAGAAATTATTTTAAAAACTAATTCGATTATTTTTTTCTTCAAAACCTGAAATATTTAAACGTTTAGATAATTCTTCTACAATTTCCGTATGTAAAATATCTAAAAAAGAAATACAAATTAAAGTATGAAACCATAAATCTGCTGTTTCTTTTATTATTTCATAACGTAAAAACTTATCTTTATATTTGTTTTCTTTAAAATTTTTAATAGCTATAATTAATTCATTAGTTTCTTCATTAATTTTTTTTAAAATTTGTTTTATACCTTTTTTATACAATGAAGATACATAAGATTTTTTATGATCTGAATGTTTACGGTTTTGTAATATTAAAAATAATTTATCTAAAACTTTATCCATATTTTTATATTTATGATTATAGTATATATTTTGTAAAATCTTCTTTATGGGTTAAATTTTCCATATTTTTATCTACATATTCTTTATTTACTATTATTTTATGTTCTATTTCATTACCTTTATACATAGGTACTTCTAATAACATTTCCATAACTGTATGTAATCTACGGGCACCTATATTTTCTGTACATTCGTTAAATGAATACGCTACTTCAGCAATACGTTTAATACCTTCTTTAGTAAATTCTATTTTAATCCCTTCAGTATTAAGTAATGCTTGATATTGTCGTGTTAAAGCAGAAGATGGTTCAGTAAGAATTCTTTCAAAATCTTTTGGTGTTAATGCAGATAATTCAACATGTATTGGTAATCTACCTTGTAATTCAGGAATTAAATCGGATGGCTTTGATAAATGAAAAGCCCCAGATGCTATAAACAGTATATGATCTGTTTTTATCATACCATATCTTGTTGATACTGATGAACCTTCTATTAAAGGCAGTAAATCTCTTTGTACACCTTCTCTAGATATTTCAGTACCATTATTATCCCCACTTCGTCTAACAATTTTATCAATTTCATCAATAAATACTATACCATTTTGTTCTACTGATTCAATCGCACTTTTTTTTATATTATCATCACTTATTAATTTAGCTGACTCTTCTTCCATTAATAATTTTCTTGCTTCTAAAATAGTAATTTTACGATTTTCACGATTTTGTTTATTTATATTATAAAATATACTTTGTAATTGATTAGCCATTTCTTCCATACCAGGTGGTGTCATAATATCAATACCTGATACTTTTTGAGTAATTTTAATATCTATTTCTTTATTTTCTAATTCACCGTTACGTAATTTATTTATAATAATTTTACGATTTTCAATATTATCATTTTCTGATGATAAAATCGCATCTATTATTCTTTCTTCTACTGCATATTTAGCTTTATTTCTTATTTGTTTATTAGCTTTTTCTTTTACTAATTTAATAGCAATTTCTATTAAATCACGAATTATAGATTCTACATCACGACCAACATATCCTACTTCTGTAAATTTTGTAGCTTCAACTTTAATAAATGGAGCGTTAGCTAGTTTTGCTAATCTTCTAGCAATTTCTGTTTTTCCTACACCTGTAGGACCAATCATTAAAATATTTTTTGGTGTTATTTCTGCACGTAAATTATAATCTAATTGCATTCTTCTCCATCTATTTCTTAATGCAATAGCAACAGCTTTTTTAGCTTTTTCTTGTCCAATAATATATTTATTTAATTCTTCTACTATTTTTTTTGGAGTCATATTTTAACCCACCATTTGATTGTTTTATTAATCCAATAATTCTATAGTAATATTTTTATTTGTAAAAACACATATATCAGCCGCTATATTAATACTTTTTTTTACTATATCAAAAGCTGATATATTAGTATTTTCTAAAAGCGCCCTAGCTACCGCATTAGCATAATTTCCGCCTGATCCAATAGTAATTATACCATTTTCCGGTTCTAAAATATCTCCAATTCCAGTAATAATTAAAGATATATTTTTATCAGCTACTGCTAACATAGCTTCTAATCTACGTAAGACTCTATCATTTCTCCATTCTTTTGCTAATTCAACTGAAGCTTTAATTAAATTTCCTTGATATTTTTCAAGTTGTGCTTCAAATAATTCAAATAATGTAAATGCATCTGCTGTGCCTCCAGCAAAACCCGATAATACTTGACCTTTATAAACTTTACGTACTTTAGAAGCATTACTTTTCACTACTGTATTTCCAAGTGTAACTTGACCATCTCCAGCTATAGCAACTTTATTATTTCTTCTTACTGATACTATTGTAGTCATAATTTATTTTATATAATTAATTGATTATTAATAATTTATATTTTAATATTATAATAAAAAAAATATATATTACTATATTAGTATAAAAAAAAATAATAATATCAATTAAAAATTATGAAAAAAAATATTCATCCTAAATATAATAATGTTATAATAAAATGTTCTTGTGGTAAATTGTTTAATATAAAATCAACTTTAAAAAAAAATTTATTTATTGAGATTTGTTCACACTGTCATCCCGTTTATACTGGTAAACAAAAAAAAATAAATATAGGTACTAGAATTGACAGATTTAATAAACAGTTTGGTAAAAATTAATGTTATATAATAATATTGTTCTTATAGGCCCTATGGGTACAGGTAAAAGTACTATTGGAAAAATATTATCTAATAAATTTAAATGTAAGTTTTATGATATAGATAATGAAATTGAAAAAAATTGTGGTTTGAAAATTTCTGAGATTTTTTTAGTAGAAGGAGAAAATAGTTTTCGTAAAAGAGAACATAAAATAATAAAATATTTTTCTAAAAAAAATGGAGTATTAATTTCAACAGGTGGTGGCAGTATAATTAATTTAAAAAATATACATTTATTAAGAAATAATAGTATTATTATATATTTATATACTTCAGTATTTTATCAAATAAAACGTATAGATAATATTAATCGTCCTTTATTAAAAGGTAAAAATTACAAAAAAAAATTATATAAAATATTTAAAATTCGTGAACCTTTTTATCATTATATTGCTGATATAATTATTAATACTGAAAAAAAAATAGAATTAATTATAAAAGAAATAAAAAAAAGGATATATTTTATTGAAAATAATTAAAATAAATATTTTAAATAGTAATTATCCAATATATATTGGAACAGGTTTATTAAAAAAAGGTGTGTATATCCCTTATATATTTGGTAAACAAATAATGATTGTAACTAATAAAATTTTATCATCATTATATTTAAATATATTAAAAAAAAAATTACATTTATATAATGTAAAAGTAATTATTTTACCTGATGGAGAAAAATACAAAAATATTGCATCAGTTAATAATATATGGGATTTACTTATAAAGTATGGTTTTAATCGCAACTGTACATTAATTTCTCTTGGTGGTGGAGTTATAGGTGATATTTCAGGGTTTACTGCATCTTGTTATCAAAGAGGTATTTCACTTATACATATTCCTACTACTTTATTATCTCAAGTAGATTCTTCTATAGGTGGTAAAACAGGTGTAAATCATAAAAAAGTAAAAAATATGATTGGATCTTTTTTTCAACCAAAAGCAGTAATTATAGATACAGATATAATTAATACATTAAATAATAGAGAAATATCGGCAGGTATTTCTGAAATTATAAAATATAGTTTAATATGTGATTATAATTTTTTTAAATGGTTAGAAAATAATATAAGAAAATTATTAATTTTTAAATATAGCAAAAAAATATTAAATTTTTCTATTTTAAAAAGTTGTATTATTAAATCTAAGTTTGTTATAAAAGATGAAAAAGAAAATAATATAAGAGCTTTGCTTAATTTAGGACACACATTTGGTCATTCTATTGAACAATATAAAGGGTATGGTAATTGGTTACATGGTGAAGCTATATCGGTAGGTATAATGATTGCAACAAAAATATCAATATATTTAGGCAAACTTAAAGAAAAAAATTTATATAGAATATCTAATTTATTATCAAAATCCAATCTTCCTATATATATTCCTATAGATATGAAATCAAAAAATTTTATTAATTTAATAAAATTAGATAAAAAAAATTTATATGAAAAGATAAGATTAATATTATTAAATAATATAGGTAATGCCTATATAAAAAATAATATAAATGAAAAGTTTTTATGTAATATAATAGATTTTTTACCTAAAAAAAATAAAGTTATTTTTGAACAATAATGATGCTTATCTCAAAACAACAATCTTTGAAAGCCAAAAATAAAAAAAATAGTTTATTTACCCCATTAACATTTAAACCTTTTAGAATAATATGGTTTGCAGATTTAATTGCAAATTTAGGTACATGGGCACAATCTGTAGCTTCGGTTTGGATATTAACGGAATATCATGCAAGTTCTATAACTTTAGCAATGATACAAGTAGTTACAGCTTTACCTTTAGTATTATTATCGATTATTTCAGGTGTATGGGCTGATAATTATGATAGACGTAAACTAATGTTAATGGGAATGTTTTTAGAATTTACTGGTGGGGCTTTAATAACGTCTTTCGCTTTTATTGGTTATTTAACTTCTACAAAATTAATATTATCTATATTAGGAATGTCTATAGGTGCTTCTTTAGCAGTACCTGCTTGGCAGGCCGCAATAAATGAACAAGTTTCTAAAAATCAAGTTACTAACGCTGTAATTTTAAATAGTGTTAATTATAATTTTGCAAGAGCAGTAGGCCCAGTAATAGGTGGTATTCTTATAAATACAGTTGGTACTGCTTGGGTATTTTTACTTAATTGTTTATGTTATTTAGGATTAATTTGGGCTGTTTGGCAATGGAAACAAATTTATCCTAAAAGAATTTTACCACCAGAACATATATTTGAAGGGGTAATTTCAGCATTAAAATTTGCTAAATATTCTAAAGTTATGAGATCTGTTATGTTAAGATCTTTTGTTTTTGGTCTTTCAGCTAGTGCTTTATGGGCGTTGCTTCCAGTGTTAGCTAATACTAAAGCTTCAATATATGGTTATATGTTAGGAGCTTTAGGTACAGGTGCTATAATGGGTAGCGCAATAGTAAATAAATTATGTAATTTAGTAGATACTAATAAAATGATTAGTTCGGCTTCTATATTATTAAGTATAGTAATGTTATTAATTGGAAGTTTAAATATCAAATTATTAATTTTTGGAGCATTAATGATAGGAGGGAGTTGTTGGATTACAGTATTAGCAAGTTATAATTCATCTGTTCAAATGTTAGTACCTGATTGGGTTAAAGCTAGAGCTTTAGCACTTTATCAAACTACGCTATATGCAGGTTTAGCAATTGGTTCTTTTTGTTGGGGACATATAGCTGGAATTATAAATGTCAAAGTTGGATTATTAATAGCGGGTTTATTATTATTAATATCTACTATAGCTTTATTAAAATTAAAATTACCCAAATTAGATGATAAATATAATAGTATAATGAATCAGGCACAGCCTAAATATAAATTAGAATTTTCTAAATATAAAGAATCAATAATAGTATCAATTGAATATTGTATTCCTGTTAATAAAACAAATGAATTTATTAATATTATAATTAAATTACGTACTGTACGATTACGCAATGGTGCTAAAACGTGGTCATTATATCGTAATGTTGAAGATAAAGAAATATGGCAAGAAATATTTTTAATACGTAATTGGTTACAATATTTAAGAATGTTAAGTAGAATAACAATTGCAGATAAAATTATTATAGATAAAGTGAATAAAATGCATATAGGAATAAAACCACCTAGAACATATCAAGGAATACAACAAATAAAACCAAAAATATAAATGAAATTTATACGATATTTTTTATATGATTCCATATACGTGAAAAAAAATTGGTATATGTTGTAATATGATTTACAGTACTAACAGCTGCTTGTTCGTTACGAATAATAAATTTATTTTCTATATAATTATTTTTTTTACGTAAAAGATTAGTATTCTTACTATATTTTTCTCCAAATATTTGATCATCCCGTAATCTTTCTACTGCATAATGAGGAGTATCCATATCTGGTTCTGGTATAATAATAATTTTTACATCTTGTCTTAATTCTATATTAACTATAATGTTTCTTTTTTCATTTAATAAATAAGTAGCAATTGATACTGGTAAAACAGCTCTAATTTTAGAACTATTATCTTTCATAGCTTCTTCTTCTATTAAACGTAATATAGAAAGAGATAAAGAACTAACATCACGTATGGTACCTTGTCCGTTACATCTTGGACATAATATACCACTATTTTCACGTAAAGATGGACGTAATCGTTGTCTAGACATTTCCATTAAACCAAACCTTGAAATACGACATAATTGAATGCGTGCCCGATCAAGTTGAATAGATGCACGAATTCTATTTTCTACTTCTCTTTGGTTTCTTGTTAAAGACATATCAATAAAATCAATTACTACTAAACCACCAATATCTCGTAATCTTAATTGTCTACCAATTTCATCTGATGCTTCTAAATTTGTTTGTAAAGCTGTTTCTTCTATATCATCACCTCTAGTAGCGCGTGCTGAATTAATATCTATAGATACTAAAGCTTCTGTAGTATCAATAAAAATTGCTCCACCTGCCGGTAATTTAACCTCTCTTTGATAAGCAGTTGCAATTTGAGATTCAATTTGAAATCTAGTAAACAGAGGTATTTCATCTTTATACAGTTTAATTTTTTTTTGATAATTAGGCATAACTTGTTGAATAAAATTAAGAGCATCATTATAAATATATTCACTATCTATTAAAACCTCGCATATATCTTGTCTTAAATAATCACGCATTGCACGAATAATAACATTAGATTCTCTATATATTAAAAATGGAGCAGATCGTTTATTTGCTTCTTCTGTAATTGCTTCCCAAATTTGAATTAAATAATTTAAATCACATTGTAAATCTTTACTTGAACGGCCAATACCAACGGTTCTAACTATTATTCCCATATTTTTAGGTATAAATAAATTATTTATAGCTTCTTTTAATTGAAACCTATCAGCACCAGTAATACGTCTAGAAATACCTCCTGATCTAGGATTATTAGGCATTAATACTAAAAATCTACCTGCTAAACTAATATAAGTTGTTAAAGCGGCGCCTTTATTACTACGTTCTTCTTTATCAACTTGCACTATTATTTCTTGACCTTCTTTAAGTAAATCTCTAATATTAGAATTACAATCATTTAATAAATATTCATTAGATATTTCTTTAATAGGTAAAAACCCATGTCGTTTTGCTCCAAAATCAACAAAAGCTGCTTCTAAACTAGGTTCTATTCTAACAATTTTAGCACGATATATATTAGATTTTCTTTGTTCTTTATTACAAAATTCAATATCTAAATCATATAATACTTGACCATCTACCAGTGCAACTCTTAATTCTTCTGGTTGGGTCGCATTAATAAGAATTCGTTTCATTTCTAAGTTTACTTTTTATCCTATTTTTTGTTAATATGTTTTTTATATATATAATTTAATAAAGATAAATAATGAATAATTTAAAAAATTATAAAATAATAATTTATAACCAAGTTAATCAAAGATTAGATAATTATTTAATAAAAAGTTTAAAAGGTATACCAAACAATTTAATTTATCGTCTTATTAGAAAAGGAATTATAAAAATAAATAATAAAACAGTTAAAGCTAAAAATAAATTACAAATAGGTGATAAAATTAGAATTCCTATATTATATAATAATATAGTAAAAAAACAAATAAATATAAATGAAACATTAAAAAAATTTTTAATTAATAAAATTATTTATGAATCTAATGATTGGTTAATAATTAATAAACCCTCTGGTTTTGCTGTTCATGGTGGTAGTAATATTAATATTGGTTTAATTGAAGCTTTAAAATTAATTATAAAAGATATTAATTTAATTGAATTAGTTCATCGTATTGATAAAAATACTTCAGGATGTTTATTAATAGCTAAATCTATAAAATTTTTACTTTATATTAATTCAGCTTTTAAAAAACAATATATAGAAAAATGTTATTTAGCTTTAGTAGAAGGTAATTGGCCAATAAATTATACATATATATATGCTCCAATTAATAAAATTAATATTAATGGAGAATATTATAATATAGTTAATAAATTAGGTAAACCATCATATACTTTTTTTGAAATATGTAAAAAATTTACTGTATTTACATTAATAAAAGTTTTTCCTATTACAGGTAGAATGCATCAAATACGGGTTCATACTGCATACTTAGGTCATCCATGTTTAGGAGATGAAAAATATGGAAGTAAATTTAGTAAAAAGTTTTTAAAACTTAAAAGAATGTTTTTACATTCTTATTATATAAGATTTCCAGAAGTTAAAAGTGGCAAAGTTATTCAAATTAAAACAAAAATTGATGAAGAACTTAAATTAGTATTAACTAGAGCAAATAAATATATTAAGGAAAATATAATGGCAGTTCAAAAAAATAAAAAAACTCGTTCAAAAAGAGGTATGCGTCGCTCACATAATGCATTAGTATTACCTACTTTAAATAAAGAAAAAATAACTGGTACTATACATCGTAGACATTATATATCATCAGACGGATATTATAGAGGTAAAAAAATATTATAGTTTATGTATAATTTAGAAAAAAAAATTAAATCAATAGTATCAAATAAATTAAATATAAATCCTAAAATTATAAAAACAAATTCTTTGTTTGTTGAAGATTTAGGTGCAGATTCACTTGATATAATAGAATTAATAATGACTTTAGAAGAAGAATTTAATATTGAAATAAATGATGACAAATCAAAAAATATAAAAAATATTAAAGATGTTATTAATTATATAAAAAATTATTATTAAATGAAGAAAAAAAATGTATTTTTACCTTGGCATAAAAATAAATTAAAAAAAATTTTATTTTTAATAAAAAAAAAATTATTCCACATGCATTATTATTAATAGGACAACAAGGTATTGGAAAAAATAAATTGGCTAAATTATTAATATCAATTATATTATGTTCTAAATTTAATAATAATAACAAAGAATATAAAATAAATAATTATAGTTGTGGAAGTTGCAATCAATGTTTAATGTGGATTAATGGATATCATCCTAATGTTAGTAATCTAAGTATAAATATTGATTCAATAAGAATCATTAATAATTTTATTGAAACAACACCACAATATGATGGTTATCGTATTATTTTTATTAAAAATGCTTCTAATATGACAATAGAAGCTACTAATGCTTTATTAAAAAATATTGAAGAACCCGGTGAATTTGTTTTATTTATATTAACTTCTAATTTATTATTATTACCTACTATCACTAGTAGATGTTGTAAAATTTTTTTTAAACCTATATATAAAAATAAATTTGTAGTTTGGGTAGCTTCACATATATATTATTCATCAGAATCAAAGTTATTTTTAAATATAACATGTAATAAACCTTTATTAGCTAATAATATAAATTATATTATAAAATTAAGACAAATATTAAATATTATTTTTTATAATTTAATAAACGGGGCAGAACCTATTAAGGAAATAAAAAAAATAAAAAAAATTAATATAATTTTTGTTTATGATTTTGGTATAATTTTTATTGAAGATATAATTAGATTATTATCTGGTATTAAAAATATAAAAAATTATGATATTATATCATTATATATAAAATTAATAAAAAAAAATATATTATTAAATAATTGGTTTCAATTATTATATATAACTTATAAAAAACGGAAAATATTTATTAATAATAAAAATATTAATAATAAATTATTATTAGAAACTTGGTTAATAAATTTTATAAGGAATATTTTTGAATAAATTTAAATATTTTTATTATATGTTTATAATTATAGTTAGTATAATTACTATTAATACTTATGCTTCATATTATTATGGAGAAAATATTAATTTTACTAAAATTGTACAAAAATCATCTTTTTCAGTAGTCAAGATTTCTACAATAAAAAAATCATTATATTCTATAAATATTTTACCTGAAAACAAAATACCTGAAATATTAAAAAAATTTTTTGGAAAAGTATCAGGTATAAATATTGGATATATTTCAAATAATAATGAAGTTTATTCTATAGGTACAGGTTTTATTATTAGTAAGGATGGATATATTTTAACAAATGCACATGTAGTAAAGGATTTTGATAAAATTATTGTAAAAATAAAAAATAATAAAGATTATTATGCTAAGATAATAGGTATAGATAATAAAACTGATATTGCTTTAATAAAAATTAATGAACAAAATTTACCAGTAATAAATATAGGTAATTCTGACAATATAAAAGTTGGAGAAGAGGTTGCGGCTATTGGTTCTCCTTTTGGATTTGATCAATCTATTACTTCAGGTATAGTTAGTGCAATTAATAGAACTTTACCAAATGATATTTATGTCCCTTTTATACAAACAGATGTAGCTATAAATCCTGGTAATTCAGGTGGGCCTTTACTTAATATACAAGGTAAAGTTATTGGTATTAATGCACAAATAATTACACGTAGTGGTGGTTTTATGGGGTTATCTTTTTCTATACCAATAAATTTTGCAATGAATATAGCAAATAAAATAAAAAATGAATATATAAGTACATAGAGGTTATTATCATTTCAAATAATGGAAAAAATGTTCATACAAAGGAATTAATATGTTTTATAATTTTGATCATAGAAAATATTGTTATTTAGATATATTTCCTAAAATAAAAAAAAGAAATTGGATTAAGAAAAAAATCAGTAAAGCACCAATTTGGGTTAGTGAGGATTTAAGAGATGGTAATCAGTCTATAATTGAACCAATGGATGTTGAAAAAAAAAAAAAATTATGGACATTATTAATTAATATTGGAATAAAAGAAATTATGGTAGGATTTCCTTCTGCTAGTAAAGCTGATTTTGATTTTGTAAGATGGTTAATTATAAATAAACAAATTCCTGAAGATGTTACTATCGCTATATTGGTACAAGCAAGAAAACATTTAATTAAACGTACTTTTGAGTCTCTTATTGGAATAAATAAAGCTATAATACATTTTTATAATTCAACTTCTCCAATTCAAAGGGATCGTGTATTTAAAACAAACAAAGAAGGTATTATATCAATAGCCGCTAAAGGAGCAAATTATATTTTACAACAAACTAAAAAATATCCTAAAGTAGTTTGGATAATAGAATATACTCCAGAAAGTTTTTCTAATACGGAAATTGATTTTTCTTTAACTATTTGTGAAATAGTGATTGATATTTTGAGTCCAAAAAATATATATAAAGTTATATTAAATTTACCTACTACATTAGATGTAGCTAGCCCGCATGTTTATGCTGATCAAATAGAATATTTTTGTACTAATATAAGTAAAAGAGATAAAGTTATAATATCAGTTCATACTCATAATGATAGGGGATCAGCTGTTTCATCAGCTGAATTAGCTATTTTAGCAGGAGCAAAACGTGTAGAAGGTACCTTATTAGGTAATGGTGAACGTACTGGAAATATGGATTTAATTACATTAGCTATGAATTTATATAGTCAAGGAATAGATCCTAAGATTGATTTATCTTGTCCAGAAGAACTACTAGATATAGTTACAGAATGTACTAAAATACCTATTCATACACGGCATCCATGGATAGGAGAATTAGTGTATACTGCTTTTTCTGGCAGTCATCAAGACGCTATACGTAAGTCATTAAAAAAACAAAAACAAAATGAACTATGGCAAGTAGCTTATTTACCTATAGATCCAAAGGATATAGGACGAAATTATAAATCTGTTATTAGACTTAATAGTCAATCAGGTAAAAGTGGGATGGCTTTTTTGCTTGAAAGAGATTATAAAATTAAATTACCACGTTGGATGATGATTTATTTAGCACATTTAGTACAAAAAGAAAGTGATAAAAAAATGTTAGAATTATCTAGTTATGAGATATATCATATATTAAAAAATAACTTTTTTTTAGAAACACCATGGAAATTATTAACTTATATAAAATATAAAAATATTTTAAATATATATATTAATAAAGTGAAATTGAATATATATTATTCAATAATAGATTATAAAAATCTACTATTATTATTTATAAGTAATTGGAAATTTCATCAAATTAAATTAATAAATTATTATATACAAAAAATTAATAATTATTATATAGCGTTTATTAATATTAATATTAATGAAAAAAACTTAATTGGAATAGCTATAGATATAGAAAAGTTTTCAGTTTGTTTTAAATCAATTTTATCAGCTATTAATGGACTAATGGACTAATGGACTAATGGCTAATAAATTAGCTTAGCCATTTAATTAATAATTTTAATTATTTATGATATGACTTTTATAGAAGCTGCTTGAAGGCCTTTTTTTCCTTGAGTTACTTCAAATGATACTTTTTGACCATCTTGAAGTGATTTAAAACCATCAGCTTGTATTTCAGAAAAATGAGCAAATAAATCTCCTCCACCATCGTCTGGTGATATAAAACCATAGCCTTTAGTATCGTTAAACCACTTGACAGTACCAGTTGCCATTTCTATTTCCTTACGTACCTAAAATATTAATATAGCTAAAGTTTGCAAACTAAAGCAGTTAAATTGCATTAAAAATTACATCTAATAAAGATGTATTATCAATTATAAGTATTATATTATATATTAGTCAATAGTATTATTTTATTATGTTATTTGTGATAAAATATATTTTTTATTATAAAAAATTTTAATAAGGTAAATATTTATGTCAGGTAATACCTTTGGTAAGTTATTTACAGTAACTACATTTGGTGAAAGTCATGGTTCAGCATTAGGTGCTATTATAGATGGTTGTCCTCCAGGTATAGAAATAAGTGAAGATTATATTCAAAAACATTTAAATATTAGAAAACCAGGTAGTTCTAAATATACTACTCAACGGCGTGAACCAGATAAAGTTAAAATATTATCAGGTGTTTTTAAAGGAATTACTACAGGTACACCAATTGGATTATTAATAGAAAATGTGGATCAACGTTCTAAAGATTATAATAAAATAAAAAACCAATTTCGTCCTTCTCATGCAGATTATACATATTATAAAAAATATGGTATTAGAGATTATAGAGGTGGCGGAAGATCTAGCGCTAGAGAAACAGTAATGCGTGTCGCGTCAGGTGCAATAGCAAAAAAATATCTTAGTAACTTTAATATTTTTATACGTGGTTATATGAGTCAATTAGGATCAATTAAATTACCTTTTGTTAGTTGGAATGTAGTAGATAATAATCCGTTTTTTTGTGCTGATCCAAATAAAATAACTTATTTAGAAAAATATATGCAAAAATTACAACGTGATAAAGATTCTATTGGAGCTAAACTTACAATAATTGTTGATGGAGTACCAATAGGATTAGGTGAACCAGTTTTTGATAAATTAGATGCAGAATTAGCTCATGCTTTAATGAGTATTAATGCTGTTAAAGGTATAGAAATAGGTTCAGGTTTTTTATCAGTAAATCAAAGAGGTAGTGAACATAGAGATGAAATAAAAAATAAAAAATTTATTTCTAATAATTCAGGAGGTATATTAGGAGGTATTTCTAACGGACAATCATTGATTATACATTTATGTCTAAAACCAACTTCTAGTATTACTATACCTGGTAATACTATTGATATTTATGGTAATTCAATTGAATTAATAACTAAAGGACGGCATGATCCATGTGTGGGTATTAGAGCTATACCTATTGCAGAAGCCATGGTAGCATTAACTTTAATGGATCATTTATTAAGAAATCGTGCTCAAAATATTGATGTTAAAAATATAATAGGAGGAAAACAATGACAGGACAAACGCTTTATGATAAAATTTGGTCTTCTCATCTAATAAAATGTCGTGAAGATGGAACCTCCTTAATTTATATAGATCGTCATTTATTACATGAAGTAACATCACCTCAAGCTTTTGAAGGTTTACGTTTAAATAATAGAAAAATTTGGAGAGTGGATACAAATATCGCTACTGTTGATCATAATGTACCAACTAAATTAGAAGAACGTATAAATGGTATTAATGATGAACTTTCTCGTATTCAAGTGAAATTGTTAAAAAAAAATTGTAAAGAATTTTCAATAAAAAAATTTTTGAATATAAAAGATGTAAGACAAGGTATTGTACATGTTATAGGGCCTGAAAATGGTGCAACTTTGCCTGGGATGACGGTTGTTTGTGGAGATTCTCATACTTCTACACATGGGGCTTTTTCTGCTTTATCTTATGGGATAGGTACTTCTGAAGTTGAACATGTATTAGCAACACAATGTTTATTACAACGTAAATTAAAAAATATGAAAATTTGTATTGATGGATATTTAGCAGATCAAGTCACTGCTAAAGATTTAATTTTATCAATAATAAATATTATTGGTACAGATGGAGGCACAGGATATGCAATTGAATTTACAGGTAGTACTATTAAATCTTTATCTATGGAAGGTAGAATGACCATATGTAATATGTCAATTGAAGCAGGGGCAAAAGTGGGTTTAATTGCAACAGATCAAACTACAATTAATTATCTTCATGGACGTACGTTGGTACCTAATACATGTTGGCAAGATGCAAAAAACAAATGGAAAAATTTAGTTTCTGATTGGGATGCTATATTTGATAAATCTATAAAAATAAATGCAAAAAATATTGAACCGCAGGTAAGTTGGGGAACACAACCGGATATGGTTGTTGGCGTAAATGGAAAAATACCTAATCCTAAAAATTATAATAAACATGATCGTAATAATATAGAATTAGCTATAAAATATATGGGTTTAAAACCAGAACAAAAAATAGTAGATATTAAACTTGATCGTATTTTTATAGGATCATGTACTAATTCTCGTATTGAAGATTTACGTATTGCAGCTAAAATTATTATAAATAAGCATATTGCTTCTAATATTAAGCAAGCGCTAGTAGTACCGGGATCAGGGTTAGTAAAAATTCAAGCTGAATTAGAAGGATTAGATGAAATATTTATTTCTGCTGGTTTTGAATGGCGAGAACCAGGTTGTTCAATGTGTTTAGCTATGAATTCTGATAAACTTGAATTTGGTGAAAGGTGTGCATCTACTTCTAATAGAAATTTTGAAAGCCGTCAAGGATATGGTGGTAGAACTCATTTAGTAAGTCCCGCTATGGCAGCTGCTGCAGCTATAGCTGGACATTTTATTGATGTCCGTTATATTTAGGAAATATAGGAAATAAATAAATGGAAAAATTTATTAATCACAAAGGTTTAGTTGTACCTATTAATAGATCTAATATTGATACTGATTTAATTATTCCTAAACAATTTTTAAAATCAATTAATCGTAGTGGTTTTGGTTTTAATTTATTTGATGGATTACGTTATATTGATGAAGGTTATCCAAAAAAAAAAAACAGGTTAATAAATAAAGATTTTGTATTAAATAAATATAGATATAAAGGAGCTAGTATATTATTAACACGTAAAAATTTTGGATGTGGTAGTTCTAGAGAACATGCAGTTTGGGCTCTTAAAGAATATGGTTTTAAAGTAATTATAGCACAAAGTTTTGCAGAAATATTTTATAATAATGCTTTAAAAAATGGTATTCTTCTTATAACGTTAAAAAAAATTTTTATTGATGAAATTTTTTTATCTGTATACAACCTAAAAGGTTATATGTTAGATATAAATTTGCCAAAACAAATAATATATAAACAAAGTGGAAAAAAAATTAATTTTTCAATAGATCCTTTTAGTAAATATTGCTTAGAAAATGGTTTAGATGATATAGGTATTACTTTAAAAGAAATAAATACTATTAAAAGTTTTGAAAATATTCATAAAAAAAATAATCCTTGGTTATAAAATAATATGAAAAATGAAATTTTAATATTACCAGGTGATGGTATTGGTCCTGAAGTAATAAATGAAGCAGTTAAAGTTATTAAACTATTGCAAAAAAAGAAATTAATTAATTCAGTTATTCGTTATGCTAAAATTGGAGGTTACGCAATAGATAAAGTAGGTTTACCACTTCCAAATGATACATTAAAAGCAGCAAAATCAGCTCGTGCAATTTTATTAGGTGCTGTAGGAGGTAACAAGTGGGATAATATAAAAGACTTTAATAAACGTCCTGAATATGGATTATTAAAATTACGTAAATCCTTAAATTTTTTTGCTAATTTAAGAAATACTATTTTTTATCCACAACTTTTATCATCAAGCATTAAATCAGAAATATTATCAAATGTTAATATTATGATTGTAAGAGAATTAAGTCAGGGTATTTATTTTGGTAAACCAAGAGGAAGAGGTATTTTATATAATGAATATGGTTTACGGTATGGATATAATACATCAAATTATGATGAAAAAGCAATACGTAGAATTGGTATAATAGCTTTTGAACTTGCTAAAAACCGTAAAAAAAAAATTTGCTCAGTAGATAAAGCTAACGTTCTAGAAGTTTCAATGTTATGGAGAGAAATAATTACTGATTTATCCAATGAATATCCTGATGTAAAATTATCTCATCTATATATTGATAACGCTTCAATGCAACTTATATTATCACCAAAAACCTTTGATGTTATTGTTACTGGAAATATGTTTGGAGATATTCTATCAGATGAAGCTGCTAATTTAACAGGATCAATAGGTATGTTACCTTCAGCTTCTATAAATTCAATAGGACAAGGTTTATTTGAACCATGTCATGGTAGTGCTCCAGATATTGCTAATAAAGGAATTGCTAATCCTATTGCTACAATTTTATCAGTTTCAATGATGTTACATTATTCTTTACAAAAACCTTTATTATCTAAATATTTAAATATAGCTATAAATAATGTTTTAAATAAAGGTATACGTACAGCAGATATAAATTATACTGGTAAAACTTTAGTATCTACAAAAATAATGGGTGATGTAATAATTGAAGAATTTGAAAAATTAATTTAAATATAAACAAAATAATTAGGAAAATTATGCTTAAAATGGGTTTCGTTGGATGGAGAGGTATGGTTGGTTCAGTTTTAATACAACGTATGATTGAAGAAAATGATTTTAATTATATTGAACCTATTTTTTTTTCTACTACTAAATTTGGTAAAACTTGTCCTATTATTGATACAAAGATACAAAATGCTTATGATATAAATAAACTAAAAAAATTAAATGTAATTATTACTTGTCAAGGAGGAGATTATACAGATAGGGTTTATAAGAGTTTACGTAATTCTGGTTGGAACGGTTATTGGATTGATTCTTCAAGTAAACTTAGAATGGATAGTAATTCAATTATTGTGTTAGATCCTATAAATATGAAAGTTATAGAACAAAGTTTATATTTAGGTATAAAAAATTTTATTGGAGGTAATTGTACAGTAAGTTTAATGTTGTTAAGTTTAGGTGGTTTATTTAAAAATAATCTTATAGAATGGATTACTTCAATGACATATCAAGCAGCTTCTGGAGCAGGATCTAAACATATGGTTGAGTTATTAAATCAAATGCGTATACTTGGTAATATAGTTAATAAAAATAACCAGGCCAAATCAATTTTAGAAATTGATTCTAAAATTAATAAGTATATGGGTAAACTACCTATAGAAAATTTTGGTGCTCCTATAGCTGGTAGTTTAATTCCTTGGATAGATAAAAAGATGGATAATGGACAAAGTAAAGAAGAATGGAAAGGAAATGTTGAAACTAATAAAATTTTAGGTTTTTCTCCTAATACTATTAAAATAGATGGTATATGTGTAAGAATAGGTGCAATGCGGTGTCATTCTCAAGCATTTATTATTAAGTTGAAAAAAGATATTCCTATCAATGATATAGAATCAATAATTAAAGAGCATAATCCGTGGGTTAAAGTTATAAAAAATGATAGTAATCATAGTTTAAAAAAATTAACACCAGCAGCAGTATCTGGTACTATGAATATACCAATAGGTAGATTACGTAAATTATCTATAGGAAAAAAATATATAACTGCATTTACAGTTGGAGATCAATTATTATGGGGGGCTGCTGAACCTATTAGAAGAATGCTAAAAATACTAGTTATGTCGTTATGATGTATGAATTTTATTTATGGACGTATAGCTTTTGGTATTGAATATTTTGGTATTGAATATTTTGGTTGGCAAAGGCTTAAACAATATAATACTATACAACAAACTATAGAAGAAGCTGTAAAGATATTTACAGGACACTCAATTACTTTAAAAGCTAGTTCTCGTACAGATTCGGGGGTACATGCAACACGTCAAATAGCACATTTTGATTCATATATTTGTCGTAGTCAAAAATCATGGGTAATGGGTATTAACTCTAATTTACCTAGTGATATTAGAATTCGTTGGGCCGTTAAAGTAGCAGATAATTTTAACTCTCGTAAAGCAATTGCTAGAAGATATAGATATTTAATCTATAATAATTTTATACCATCAGCTTTAATACGGAATACTATGAGTTGTCATAAAACACCTCTAAATATAAATAATATGCATATTGCTGCTCAAAGCTTAATTGGTAAGCATGATTTCACATCTTATCGTTCTTCAAGTTGTCAATCTAGAAATACAATTAAAATTTTACATTTTATTGAAGTACGTAGATATGGTCATATATTAATAATTGATATACAAGCAAATTCATTTTTACAACATATGGTTAGAAATATTGTTGGAGTTTTATTAGAGATTGGTGATGGTCGTCGTTCAGTAAATTGGTGCAAAGAAATTTTATTAAAAAAAAATCGCAAAGAAGCAGGAATAACAGCTAAAGCAAAAGGATTATATTTTGTTGATGTTATATTTAATAAAGAATTCCAAAATCAATTACCTTATAGAGTTGAACCTATTGAACCTCATTTATTTTATATATAAATATAAGAATGGAGTATATTTTAAATGAAAACCAAAAGAGTAAGAGTAAAATATTGTGGAATTACTAATAAATCAGATCTAAAAGAGGCTGTAAATTTTGGAGTTGATGCTCTAGGTTTTATACTTTGGCCTGTTAGTAAACGTTCTATTGATATTCATCGTTTAATTCTTTTATCTAATAAAGTTCCTGTTTTGGTTTCTCGTGTTGGTGTTTTTTTTAATCAAAGTTATGAGTTTATATCTTGTTGTGCTCCTTATTTAGATATTTTACAATTTCATGGTAATGAAACGCCTAAGTTCTGTAATTTATTTAATAAACCATGGATAAAAGCATTACGTATGTATAATAATATTGATATACTGATGGAATCAGAAATTTATAGTAAATCATCAGGTTTACTTTTAGATACTTATTGTGCAGATATACCAGGAGGTACAGGAAAAAGTTTTGATTGGTATAAAATTAAACCAAATATTAACAATAATATAATTTTAGCAGGTGGATTAAATCATTTTAATGTAAATAAAGCTATTAAAATAGTTTCACCTTTTGGTGTAGATGTTGCTAAAGGTATTGAATTATCAGAAGGTATAAAAGATACTTATAAAATGAATGCTTTTGCTATAGCTGTTAATAAAGCAAATAGTAAATTTTATTAAAAGGATATATACATGGGTTTATTATCTGGATGCAATGGTTTAATATTAGGTGGAGCTTTAATTGTAGTAATAGGAGCGCAAAATGCATTTGTTTTAAATCAAGGATTACGTGGTAATTATCCATGGATGGTAGCATTAATATGTGCATTGTGCGATGTAATATTAACTTCAACAGGGGTTGCAGGACTTTCAGTATTTATACAAAAACATAAAGATTTTATTATTATAGCACGTTGTATAGGTATATTATTTTTAATATTACAATCTATAAAAGCTTTTATACGGATGCGTGAATCAGAACATTTAATAGTTAGTAAATATTGTTATAAAGGAAGATTAAGTATTATTTTAAGTACCCTTGCTGTTACATTACTTAATCCACATGTTTATTTTGATACATTATTAATGTTAGGTACTATTGGTGCTTCTCAGGCTTATCCATGGATGTTTGTATTAGGAGCTGGATTAGCTTCTTTTTTATGGTTTTTTAGTTTAATATTTATAGCTAGAAGATTGAAAATCTTACTATCATCTTCTAATGTATGGAAATTAATAGATTTTATTACTGGAATAATTTTGTTAATTGTAGCTTGGCAATTAATAATACCTTTTTAAATTTATGTTAGATCTTAAATTAATTTGTAATAACATTAATAATGTTGTAAAAAGATTATCAAACCGTGGTTTTGAATTAGATATTAAAAAATTTAAAAAATTGATAAACTTACGCAATAAACTTAAAAAAAAGACTGAAAAATTACAAAATAAACGTAATATTATATCTAAAACTATAGGTAATATAAAAAAAACAGGTGCAAATATAAAACATCTAATTTTAGAAGTTAATAAACTAAATAATAAACTTCATAAAAACATTTTACATTTAGAAGCAACGAAAAATAAAGTTTGTAAAATTTTATTTAAAATACCAAATTTACCACATAAAAGTGTACCAATAAAAAAAAATATAGAAATAATACGTTGGGGAATTCCTAAACATTTTAATTTTTCAATACGTGATCATATTAAAATAGGATTACTAAATGGTGATCTTGATTTTGAATTAGCAACTAAAATAACTGGGTCTAGATTTACTGTAATACGTGGCAAATTAGCTAAATTACATCGTGCTTTAATACAATTTATGTTAGATAAGCAAGTTAATGATCATGGTTATGAAGAAATGTATGTGCCATATATAATAAATAGAAATTCTTTAGTAGGTACAGGTCAATTACCTCAATTTTCTAAAAATATTTTTTCACTTGAAGGAGAAAATGAATATTTTCTTGTTCCTACAGCTGAAGTTCCTTTAGTTAATAGTGTAAGTGGGAAAATATTAAATATAAATGATTTACCAATTAAATTAACAGCACATTCTCCTTGTTTTAGAAATGAACCAGTATCTTATGGAAATGATTCTCGTGGTATTATGAGACAACATCAATTTGATAAAATAGAATTAGTACAAATAGTACATCCTGATAAATCTTATGTTGTATTAGAAGATATGACTAAACATGCTGAAGAAATTTTAAAAGCATTAAAATTACCGTATAGAGTTATAATTTTATGTACTGAAAATATAAGTTTTTGTGCATCTAAAACTTATGATATAGAAGTATGGATCCCTAGTCTAGGTAGCTATAGAGAAATTTCCTCTATATCTAATTGTGAAGATTTTCAAGCAAGAAGAATAAAAACTAGATTTCGTAAAAATAAAGAAAAACCTAATTTGGTACATACACTTAATGGGTCTGGAATAGCTGTAGGTCGTTGTTTGTTAGCTATAATGGAAAATTATCAAAACGAAGATGGATCTATTACAGTACCTGAAATTTTACGTTCTTATATGTGTGGAATTAAACGTATTTAGTGAAGTGCCGAGCTGGTGAAATTGGTATACACGCAGGTTTTAGGTACCTGTGTCATAATGACTTGGGGGTTCAAGTCCCCCGCTCGGTAATAGTAAAAATTAATTATGGAAAGAATTTTAATAAACAAAAAATATATTGAATTGGATTCAGAAGGATATTTAAAATGTATTAATGATTGGAATCCTTATGTAGGACATGAATTAGCTGATAAAGAAGGACGTAAACTTCTTTATGAACATTGGGAAATAATATTATTATTACGTAAATTTTACTATAAATATAAAATATCACCTACTATGGTTCCTTTAATTAATGAACTTAAACATTTAAATTATAAAAAAGGAAATTCTATATATTTACTTAAATTATTTACTTCTAAAACTTTAGAAAGTCCTGCACGTATTGCAGCTAGAATATCTGGATTGCCTAAACCAAAAAATTGTATATAATATTATTATGAATAAATCAATTAAAGAAAGTAATATTATTATTACTAAAAGCGCACAAAATTATTTAGCTAATCTTTTATATAATCATAATATAGCTAATGGCGTTAGAATTTTTCTAAATAAAAAATACGCAGAACCTAGTATAGAGTTTTGTTATAAATTATCAGATAACGATATAAAAATAAAATTATCAAAATTAAATGTATACTTAGATAAAGAAAGTTTGCCTTTTATAAAAAATGCTGTAGTAGATTTTACTATGGATAGATTAGGTGGTAAATTAACAATTAAAATTCCTAAAACTGAAAATAACTATGATTTGGAAAATAAAGTTAATTTTATAATTGATAATGAAATTAATCCTAGTTTAGCTTCTCATGGTGGCTTTATTAGATTAATAAAAATTAATAATGAAAAAAATGCTATTTTGCAATTTGATGGGGGATGTAAAGGATGTGTATCAGTAAATTTAACTTTAAAAAAACATGTTAAAAGAATTTTGTTAGAACGTATACCAGAATTAACAGAAATTATTGATTTAACTGATCATACTGATAATAATAAAGCTTATTACAAATGAATAATATTGAATATATTCAAAAAAAAATTATAAATGAATTAAAGTTTTTCGATAATTGGATAGACCGTTATAAATATATACTTGATTTAGGTAAAAAGTTACCTGAAATGCCTGCTAAATGGAAAAAACCTAAATATCTTATTTCTGGATGTCAATCTAATGTATGGATCTATCATAAATTTATTGATAATAAAATTCATTTTATTGCTACTTCTGATGCATCAATAGTTTTAGGATTAATTGCTATTATATTAAGAATTTATAATTATAGAAATCCAAGAGAAATTTTATCCACACCATTAGATTTAACAAAATTTGTATATTTAGAACAACATTTATCAATAACAAGACACAATGGATTAAATGCTATGTTATCACATATATATTATATAGCATCTATCTATATAATAAATTAGGTGATATTATTGATTTTTTTACTATTTTAGCATTATTATTTAATAATTTTGTATAAAAACAACTTATTCGCCCAGAATGGCAAGAAGGGCCATATTGATCTACTTTAAATAAAAGAGTGTCTCCATCGCAGTCTAAATAGACTTCTTTTAATAACTGTATTTTTCCTGATTTTTCTCCTTTTTGCCATTTTTTACATCTTGATCTAGACCAATAAGAAACATAATATCCAATTTTTGTATCTATTAAAATATTTTTATTTATCCAAGCTAACATTAATACTTCACCACTATCATATTGTTGAGTAATTACAGGTATTAAACCTTCTTTATTCCAATTTATAGATTCAATAATAATATTATTAGAATATTCATCACCAATATTAGACAATTCTATTGATTTAAAAAACATTTTCTTTATCATATTAAAAATCTAGATATAGTTTTTTTTATTATATCAATAACTGATAATTTTTTATTTAATACTAATTTAAATATTTTTGCTTTTTTAGAACGCAATTCTAAATATTCTTCGCTTGTAATAACTTTATCTATTAATCCTTCTTTAATAGCTTTTACACCATACCAAATATCTCCTTTTGATACTTTATTAATATTAATTTTAGGACGTCTATTAAAAACATAATATTTAAATAAATCATGAGTTTCTTTTAGTTCTTTTATAAATTTAACTTTATCTTCATTAGTATTTTCACCTACTATCGTTAATGTACGTTTATTTTTTCCTGAGGTTAAAACTTCTACGTCGATATCGTGTTTTTTTAAAAACCTATTAATATTAGGGACTTGTGCCACAACACCTATTGAACCTATTATAGAAAATGGTGCTGCAAATAATTTATCTGCACAACAAGCCATCATATAACCTCCACTTGCTGCAACTTTATCAACACATATAGTTAATTTTATACTAGCTTTACGTAATCTATCTAATTGAGCTGCAGCTAACCCGTAAGAATGTATAATCCCACCACAAGATTCTAATCTTAATACTACCTCATCATTATTTTTTGCTCCACTTAAAATAATAGTTATTAATTCAGTCAATATTGGAGTATAACTAGCATTTATATCACCATAAAAATCTATTAACCATACTACATCTTCATAATAATTTCTATTTTTTATAAATTTATTACTCTTTTTAAGATTATATCTTGCATTAACTAAAGTTATACTACAAGTTTTAAAATATTCTCCCCAATCTATTATTTTAATTTTATTTTGTCTAACATTTTTAGTTTTTAAAAATAATAAAATAATAATAGCTATTAAAATAGTAAATACTTTAGAAAAAAATAATACATAATCATAAAACCAATTAATCATATTAACTTCCAATTTAAATAAATTATTTAATACGATCCCATAAACAAAAACCTATATTATTTCTAAGTTCATTTATATTTTCTCTATGTTCTAATAATTCTTTATTAACTGGATATATAATTTTTAACTTACTTTTTTTAAAACTTTTTAATTTTTTTTTCGTTTCAATATTTTTTAAATTTAATATAACTTGACCTCCTGTCATAGCTAAATAAATTTCTGATAATATTTCAGCATCTACTAAAGCACCATGTCTATTATCATTATCTATATTATAACGTTTACATAATTTATCTATACTATTTCTTTGTCCAGGATGAATTTTTATTGCTAATTTTAAAGTATCAATAATCTTGCAATTTCTTTTAAATGGTTTTATAGTACAAATTGAAAATTCATAATCAAGAAATCCAATATCAAATTCAGCATTATGCATTATAATTTCAGATCCTTTAATAAACTTCCAAAAAGAATCAGCTATTTTAGAAAATACTGGTTTATCAATTAAAAAATCATTAGTAATACCATGTATTGCAATAGCCTTAGGATCAATAATTCTTTCAGGATTAATATATTTATGATATATTTTTCCTGTTAATTTACGATTTATCATTTCTATACAACCAATTTCAATTAATCTATGTCCATAAGTATAATTAATACCAGTAGTTTCTGTATCTAATATTACTTGTCGCATATAATTTCCTAAAATATCTTCAATGTCTAGAAACAATACCATAACGTTCTTTTAAAGAAATTAATATATTATTTACTAATTCTTCAATTTCTTTATCAAAAAGAGTTCTTGAAGGATGTTGCCAAGTTAATCTTAATGCAATACTATTATATCCTTTATAAAAATCAGCATATACATCAAATAATATTAGTTCTATTAAATATTTTCCAGCTTTACTACGAATATTATCTATTACTTTAGATACAGATAAATCTTTTTTTATTAATAATGCTAAATCACGGTTAATTTCAGGAAAACGTGATACATTATTAAATTTAGGTATTTTACCTTTAACTAAGTAGGCTAAATCTAATTCAAAAATAAAACTTTCAAATGGTAATCCAAAATAATAAGAAATAGTAGGATTTAGTGCTCCAATCCATCCTACATTTTTATTTTTACGTAATATTTTTGCACTTTTACCTGAGTGTAATGCAGGATGTATAGCATATTTAAATTTCCAACTATTAAAATCGCCACATAATTTTATTAAAACTTCTATATCTCCTTTTATATCAACAAATTCTGTTTTATAATTATTTAAATTCCAACCCCCTATATAACGATTACCAGTAAATATACCTCCTAATTTTTCAACTTGTTTTACATTTTCTACATTTTTACCAATAAATACTAATCCAATTTCAAATAAAGCTATTCGTGTTTTTTGTCTATTTAAATTATAAATAAGTGCTTTAATTAAACCCGGCCACAAACTAGATCTCATTACAGATAATTCTTTTGAAATAGGGTTATTTATTATAGGTGTGTATATATTAGGTTGTAAATATTTATGTAA
This sequence comes from Candidatus Portiera aleyrodidarum, assembly GCA_902713755.1. Lineage (GTDB taxonomy): Bacteria > Pseudomonadota > Gammaproteobacteria > Johnevansiales > Johnevansiaceae > Portiera > Portiera aleyrodidarum_C. The sequence goes on from LR744089.1 coordinate 58,699, forward strand.
TTTAGGTGATATAAAGCTATAAGTAATTACTTCTTGATAACCACGAGAAATTAATTGGGAATATATTTGATCTTTAGTAATAATTGATTCACTATTTAAATATGGTGTTAATTGTATTTTTGGGTTACTATTAGGTAAATTATTATATCCATAAATACGTGCTAATTCCTCAATTAAATCTTCTGTAATAGATATATCAAAACGCCAACTAGGTATTTTAATACTCCAAAATTTAATATTTTTTTTTATTATTTTAAATCCTAACCTATTTAAAATATCCTCTATTTCATTTTTTTTTATATGGTAACCAAGTAAATTTTTTATATGTAAAAATTTTAAATTAATTATACGTTTATTTGGTAAATATGATTTAACTTCTATATTAATTATATTACCAGCACTACCCCCACCACTACCAATTAAAAAGTTAGTAATACGTTCTAAAGCAATATTTTGCATTTCACTATCTACGCCACGTTCATACCGATATGCAAAATCTGTATATAATCCATAATAACTTGCTTTACCTTCTATAATTGATGGGGTAAAAAAAGCAGATAATAATAATATATTTCTAGTATTCTTATTAATTTTAGTACGATTACTACCTATTATTCCTGCAATATTTAAAGGACCTATTTCATCCGCAATTATTAATGTATCTTCTTTAAGTTTAATATTTTTACCATTTAATAATTTTATATTTTCGTAGTTTTTTGCCATACGAACTGTTAAATTACCTTTAATATTATTTAAATCATAACAATTAATAGGTTGTCCAAGCTCTAACATAACATAATTAATAATATCAACAATAATATCTACAGAAGCTATACCGCTAATCTGAAGCCTTTTATATATCCACCATGGTGTTGGTGTATTAACATTAATAGATTCAATAACTCTACTATAAAGTTTTGGACAATATTTTGGTACTTCAATATTAATTGAATATGAAAACTTACTTGTATTTTTTACTGTATTTATAATATGATTCTCAGTTAAATTATTAATTGCACATAATTCTCTTGCTATACCTCTTATACTTAAACAATCACTACGATTAGGTAAACATTCTATATCAATTACATTTTTCAACTTCCCTATATCAAATCCTATTGGAGCATCTTTTGGAAACAATATAATATCGTTTACACCTATCAAATTGATTTCTGAATATTTACAAAATCTTCCCCAAGATTCTATACCATAAAAATCTTTATTTATAATTTTTAAATTTTTATGTAAAACTGTACCTATTTTAGCGAAAGCTATTTTTTGACCAACAGTAACATTTTTGCTACATATTACTTGCCAAAATTGTTTACCATCATTTATAATACATAATTTCAAATTATCTGTATAATTAATAATTTTTTTAATACAAGATATAAATACACCATTAACTTTAACTATATATAATGATTTCAATCCAATCATAGTTAGTTGTTCTGTAATAATATTAGAATCATATTCTACTGAAACCCATTCACGTATCCAATGTTCTGAAAATTTCAAAATTGCCGCAAAATCCTTATATCATTATTAAATAATGTACGTAAATCTTTAATACCATACCGTAGCATAGTTAATCTTTCAGCTCCCATTCCAAAAGCAAAACCATAATATTTAGGATTAATTTTTAAACGTTTTAATATATTAGGCTGAATCAGACCACAACCTATAACTTCCAACCAATCCGAATAAGGTCTTATACGAATATCTACTTCGGCAGAAGGTTCTGTAAAAGGAAAATATGAAGGTCTAAATCTTACTTCTATTTTTTGTCCTTCAAAAAAACATTTTATAAAAATATCAATAGTACCTTTAAGATCAGAAAAACTAACAACTTCGTCAACCAATAATCCTTCAACTTGATGAAACATAGGACTATGATTTAAATCCGAATCACATCGATAAACTTTTCCTGCACCAATTACTCTTAAAGGAGGATTTTGTTTTTCCATTGTTCTTATTAATATAGAAGATGTATGACTCCGTAACATATATAACATTGAGTTAAAATAAAAAGTATCATGCATTGCTCTAGCAGGGTGATTTCTAGGCATATTTAATGCTTCAAAATTATGAAATTCATCTTCTATTTCTGGTCCTACAACTAATTTATAACCAATATTACTAAATATTTTTTTTATTCTATATAAAGTACGTGTAATAGGATGCAAATTTCCTATATTTTCACCACATCTACCTGTTAATGTAACATCAATTTTTTCTTTTGCTATTTTATTTTTTATTGTTTCTTTTTCTAATAAATTATTATGATATTTCAACTTTTTATATAAAGTTTTTTTAGTTTTATTAATTGCTTCTCCAATAATTGGGAAAACAAAATCCTCATATGGTTTTATATGTTTTATATGTAATGTTAATTTACCTTTTTTACCAAAATATCGTATACGAACTTCATTAATCTTATTAATATTATTAGCTGCATTAATTTTAATATTTGCTTCTTCTATTAATTTAATAATAGTATAATACATTTGTTATTCCATATTATTTTTAATTATATTATAAAAATAATTTGTTTTTCTTATAGCAAAATCAGCAATTATTTTTCGATCAATATTAATATTATATTTTTTTATTAAATAAATGAATTTACTATAATTAATACCATAACTTCTTGCTGCAGCATTAATACGCATAATCCATAAACTTCTTAATTGACGTTTACGTTGCCGCCTATCTCTATAAGCATATTGTTTTGATTTTATTACAGCTTGTTTAGCAACACGGTACACTCTAGACCTAGCTCCATAATAACCTTTAGCCTGTTTAATAATTTTTTTATGACGTTTATGGGTAACAACCCCACGTTTAACACGGGACATTATTTAATTATTCTCCAAAAGTTTTAAACTGGTAACATGCTTTTTATTTTTTTAATATTATAAATATTAACTATACTTAATTTACGAAGTTTACGTTTACGTTTTGATGATTTTTTTGTTAATATATGATTTCGAAAAGAATGACGATATTTAAAATTTTTAGAAGTTTTACGGAAACGTTTAGAAGCTCCACTATTATTTTTTATTTTATACATAATAAAACCTAATTATTTTTTTTGGGTGTAAGAATCATTGTCATTTGTTTACCTTCCAGTTTAGGTTTAGATTCTACTATTATTAAATCTTTTAAATCTATTAAAATACGTTCCATTAATTTTCTTCCTAATTCTTTATGAGCTATTTCTCGTCCTCTAAAACGTAATGTAACTTTACTACGATCTCCATTTTCTATAAAACGTATTAAACTTTTAATTTTTACTTGATAATCACTTTCATCAGTAACAGGTCTAAATTTTACTTCTTTCACCTGAATTTGTTTTTTCTTTTGTGCAGATCTTTGTTTTTTTTGTTCAAATATAAATTTTCCATAATCCATAATTTTACATACTATTGATTCCGAATTATTATAAATTTGTACTAAATCTAAACCATATTCTTCAGCTTTATTTATAGCTTCATTAATAGATACTATACCTAATTGTTCACCTTCTTTACCAATTAAACGGACTTTATTAGCACGTATATTTCTATTTATTGGGGCTTCTTTTAATCTCCCGCGTTTATTATTTATTTTTACGTCTCCGTATTATAAATTTTGCATTATTTTAATATTTAAATTATAACAAAGTTTGTTATAAAAGATATATTAACATTAGGATTTTTTATGAAAAACCTAGAGCTTTGGCATTTTTCATGGGGATTACAATAATAGTTGTAATAATAATTCAAAAGTTTGATAATAAAGAATTAGTTATAGAGAATTGTTTTGGGGGAGAACAACAACTAATATTATGCGTGCTAGTAAATTATTGATTTTAACATTAAAAGAAATTCCATCAAAAGCTGAAATTATTAGTCATAAATTAATGTTACGGTCAGGTATGATTAGAAGTTTAGCTTCTGGAATTTATACTTGGTTACCTATTGGTATTAGAGTTTTAAAAAAATTTAAAAATATAATACGCCATGAAATGGCCTTAATTGGTGCTAATGAATTACTTATGTCATCAATACAACCTATAGAATTATGGAAAGAATCTCACCGGTATTTACAATATGGTCCAGAATTATTAAGATTTCAAGATCGTAATAAAAGAGAATTATGTTTTGGTCCCACTAATGAAGAAGTTATTACTGATTTAATACGTCGTGAAATTCATTCTTATAAGCAATTACCATTAATATTATATCAAATTACAACTAAATTTCGTGATGAAATTAGACCTAGGTTTGGTTTAATTAGGGCACGTGAATTCATTATGAAAGATGCTTATTCATTTCATATTAATAATAAGTGTTTAGATGATACATATAAGGATATGTATGATGCTTATCTTCGGATTTTAAAACGGTTTAATGTTGATTTTCGTTCAGTAATTGCAGAAAATGGTACAATTGGTGGTATTTGTTCTCATGAATTTCATATTTTAGCTAATTCAGGAGAAGATAAGTTAGTTTTATCTAATAAATCTAATTATGCTGCAAATATTGAAATAGCTGAAGCTTTATCAAAAAATAATAAAAATTATATTAAAAAATCATCCTTAACATTAATTGATATAAAAAAAAATAAAAAGTTTTATATAAAAAAAAATATTAAAATATTAATTGTAAATGGTAAACAAAATAATTTAATAGCTTTAATATTACATTATGATCATGAAATAAATAAAATAAAAGTTGAGAAACAATTAGAAGTTGCTAAACCTTTAAAGATATTAAATAATGAAGAAATATTAATAAAAATAGGAGAACACATAAATTTTATAGGACCTATTGGTTTAAATATACCTATTATAGTTGATAAAAGTGTATCTTTAATGAGTGATTTTAGTATAGGTGCTAATCAAAATAATAAATTCTATGTTGGTATTAATTGGAATCGGGATTTACCTTTACCAAAAATTGTTGATATTAGAAATGTTGTATCTGGAGATTTATCACCTGATGGTGTTGGACACTTAATAATAAAACGTAGTATTGAAGTTTGCCATATTTTTAAATTAGGTACAAAATATTCTACTTTAATGAATGCAAAAATTATGAATTCAATAGGTAAAAAAAAACCATTACTAATGGGATGTTATGGTATTGGCTTAACAAGAATAATCGCTGCTACAATTGAACATAATAATGATAAATATGGTATTATTTGGCCAGAAAAATTAGCACCTTTTGAAGTTGTCTTAATACCGATTCATAAATCTAAAGAAGTAATTGAATTATCAGAAAAAATTTATAAAAGTTTTATTAAAGCTAATATTGATGTATTATTAGATGATAGAGAAATTAGATTAGGACATAAACTTACAGAATGGGAACTTATTGGAATTCCTCATCGTATTTTTATAAGTGATCGTAATAAAAAAAAAATAGAATATAATAATCGTAAAAATAAAAAATCTATTTTTATGAATCCAGATGATATAATAAAATTTTTTATTTAACTTTAACCCAAATTTTTAACATAATTTTTTTATTAAAAATATTTTCTATTGCAATTCGTGATTCACTACAAAGTTTTTTAATTATTCCTAATATAATATGTTTTTGACTATTACGTTTAACAATTATTAATGCATATATATAAATAATTTTAAATGTATTAATTAGTTTTTCTAATTTAACATTTATAAAATAAGGAATTTCAGAATGTAATTTATTTATTATTTTTTCTCTAATTAATTCAGCTATTAAAAAACTTTGATTTTGATCAGTTTTCTTATATGCAGGAAAATAATGATTGTTCTTAGGTAAATGAGATATTATTATAGATTCAAGTTCTTTAATACCTATACCTAATTTTGCTGAAATAGGTATTATTTCAGAACATTTAATTTTTTTATATAATTTTTTTAACCATGGTAACAAAATGTGTTTATTTTTTATCAAATCAATTTTATTAATTACAATTATTATTGATCTATTAATTTTTTTAAGATGTTTAAATAATATTTGTTCTTCAATATTCCAATACATACGATCTATTATAAATAATACGCAATCTGAATTTAAAATAGTATTTATCCATATTTGATTATATTTTTTATAATCTTTTTTTAATACACCTGGAGTATCTAAATAAATTATTTGAATATTACCTGTTGTTTTAATACCTATTATTTGTTTACGAGTAGTTAATCTATGACGTGAAGTAATAGAAATTTTATGGCCTAAAATTCTATTAATCAAAGTAGATTTACCTACATTAGAACTTCCTACTAAAGTTACTAAACCACAAATATTATTCATTTTATTTAATAATTCTTATAGAATAAAAATTAGGTAAAATTTGATTTTTACCCCAATGCATCCAAACAGCAAGAGCGCGTCCTACAATATTTTGTTCGGGCACAAATCCCCAATATCGACTATCATTAGAATGGTCACGATTATCCCCCATAACAAAATAATAATTTTCTGGTACAAAGAATTTTTTATATGATACACAGTTAGGATAATATGGATCATGATATAATTGATGTTTATTGCTATCTATATCTTCTAACCAAATTTCTGTACTAAAGGTATTTTTTATAAATTTTTCAGGTATTTCATGTCCATTAATCAAAATACGTTTATTAGTATAAGTAATAAAATCTCCAGGTAGTGCTATAACACGTTTAATAAAATCTAATTTTGTATCAAGTGGATATTTAAATACAATTACATCACCTCTTGTAGGTTTTCCAATATTTAAAAGTTTTATATTTACTATTGGTAAACGTAAACCATAATTAAATTTATTTACTATAACAAAATCACCTGAATGAAGAGTTGGTAACATTGAACATGAAGCAATTTGAAATGGTTCAAAAATAAATGAACGAACTAATAAAACTAATAAAAAAACAGGAAATAAAGATCTAATATATTCTATATACCAATGTTTGTCTTGTATTGATATTTTTTTAAATCTCATTAATGATATTAATCCTGTTATTATTACAGCAAAAACTAAAAATATGGAAAAATCCATTATTTACCTTTTTCAAATATATTTTGGTTTAATAAAGAAAATAATATATTTTTATTAATTTCTATACTTCCATTTTTTTTCATACGTTTTTTACCTTCTTTTTGTTTTTCTATTAATTTTTTTTTACGAGTAATGTCACCTCCATAACATTTTGCAGTAACATTCTTTCTTAGTGCTTTAATTTTTGATTTTGCTATTATTTTCTTACCAATAACTGCATTGATTTTTATATCAAATAATTGTTTAGATAATAATATTTTTATTTTTTCTAAAAAACTTTTACCTTGTTTATATGCTTTATCAAAAGGAACAATCCTAGTTAAAGCTTCAATACGATTGTTATTTATTAATATATCTAAACGAACTAATTTATATTTTTTAAAACGATAAACTTCATAATCTAATGATGCATAACCTTTAGAAACTGATTTAAGCCTATTAAAAAAATTTGTTATTACTTCAGCCATTGGTAATTCGTAAATTAATTTAATATAATTTTTAATTAAAAACATATCAATTTGTTTTCCCCTATATTTAATACATTCTTTAATAACTTTACCTACATATTCTTTAGGTACTATAATTCTAGCAAGTACTATAGGTTCATATATTTTAAACAATTTATAATTTTCTGGAATTTTAGATGGATCATAAATATATTCTATTTTACCATTTTTGAATTTAATCTTATATTCTACTGTTGGTAAAGTTATTATTAAATTTATACCATATTCACGTTCTATACGTTCTTTAACTATTTCTAAATGCAAATTACCAATAAAACCAATACGAAAACCACAACCATAAATATTAGAATTTTCTGGTATATAATTTAAAGAAGCATCATTTAATGCTAATTTTTCTATAGCGGTACTAAATTGTTTATAATCTTTTATATTTACTGGATATACACCAGCATAAATTTTTGAATTAATTTTTTTAAACCCTGATATAAATGGAACATTATTAGTATTAGCATGTGTAATTGTATCGCCTACTGGTGCTCCATGAATATCTTTTATACCAGCAACTATGAACCCAACTTCTCCTGCACTTAATTTACAAGTTAAATAACGCTTAGGGGTAAACAAACCTAATGTATTAATATACCAACTATGTCCTGTAGATTTAATAAGAATTTTATCACCTTTTTTTATAGTACCATCTTTAATTCGAATTAAAGATATTACCCCAAGATAATTTGTAAACCAAGAATCAATAATTAAAGCTTGTAAAGGCTTGTATGGATCACCTTTTGGTGCAGGAATATATTTTATTAATTTTTCTAATAAAATATTAATACCTAAACCAACTTTAGATGATATACAACAAACATTGCTATATTTTATATTAAATATTTTTTCAATGTTTTCAATTGTATTTTTAGGATTAGATTGAGGTAAATCTATTTTATTTACAACTGGAATAATTTTTAAACCACGTTTAAATGCTGTATAAAAATTATTTAAAGATTGAGCTTCAATACCTTGACATGCATCAATAATTAATAATGCACCTTCACAAGCATATAACGACCTTTCAACTTCTATAGTAAAATCAACATGTCCTGGAGTATCAATTAAATTAAATCTATATTTTTTACCTTGTTTACTTTTATATAATAATGTTACTGCTTGTGATTTAATTGTTATACCTCTTTCACGTTCTATATCCATAGAATCTAAAACTTGATCTTTAAAATCTCTTTTATATAAACCACCACCAATTTGAATAAATCTATCAGCTAAAGTAGATTTTCCATGATTAATATGTGCAATAATTGAAAAATTACGAATATATTTTGGAGTGATTAACATAATAGTAGTATTTAATTATTTTTTTTAAAAATTTTTATTGTTTTGTAGAATCTTTTCATACCTTCTTCAATTTCTTCATTAGAAATTATTAAAGAAGGAGCTAACCTTAATACATTATTACCTGCATTTAATAACATTAAACCATTTTCAAAAGCTAATTTTAAAATATCTCTACCTCTGTTAATATAATTTTTATTTAATTCTATACCTATCAGCAAACCAATTCCTCGTATTTCTTTAAATATATCAAATTCTAAATTAATTCTTTTAATATGATTTTTAAATAACTCATGTTTTTTTTCAACTCCACTTAATACTTCATTAGAAGAAATTATATCAAAAGCTGTATTACCTACAGCACAAGCTAATGGATTTCCACCATATGTAGAACCATGTACACCTAAACTAAATACTTTACCAATATTATTAGTAGTCAACATAGCAGCTAAAGGAAAACCACAACCTATAGATTTAGCTAAAGTAATAATATCTGGTTTAATATTATAATGCATATAAGTAAATAGTTTCCCTATTCGTCCCATTCCACATTGAACTTCATCAAATATAAGTAAGGCGTTATATTTTTTACATAAATAATGTACTTCTTCTAAAAAATAATGTTTTGCTACGTTTATACCACCTTCACCTTGTATTGGTTCTATAATAACAGCACATGTATAATTATTAATTAATTTACGAACACTATTTATGTTATTAAATTCAGCATGTATTATTCCTATTGGAGCAGGTCCAAAACCTTTAGAATATTTTTTTTTACCTCCTACGTTTACAGTAAACAAAGTACGGCCATGAAAAGATCTTTTAAAAGAAATAATTATATTTTTTTGTGAACCAAAAAAATTATAAGCATAACGTCTAGCTAATTTTAATGCTGCTTCATTAGCTTCTGCACCACTAGAACAAAAGAAGACTTTGTCAGCAAAAGTTTTTTGTACTAATTTTTTTGCTAAACATAAAGCAGGTTCATTAGTATAAAGATTAGATAAATGCCATATTTTATCAGCTTGTTCTTTTAATGCTGAAATTAGAGTAGGGTTAGAATGTCCAAGAGCATTAACTGCTATTCCACCTGCAAAATCAATATATTCACTACCATCTTGTACCCATATTTTACTACCATACCCTTTAACTGGAATTTTATTTTGAGGTGAATAAATTGGTAATATATAATTATAAAAATCTTTTATATTTGGAATAATATTCATAGTATTCTTTCTCTATTAGATTTAATTAATTTTTTAATGTTATTATGATAAAATAATAAACTAAGAAAATTAAATAATAATTTAAATATATGTACTTTACAAGTTATTGTGTCAATTCATCAATCAAACCGTGCATGTGGAGTTATAAAATGAAATATAATCCAAATCAAATTGAAAATTATTGGTATAAAAAATGGGAAAAAAATAAAAAATTTATTTCTAATAATTCAGTTATACCGTTTTCAATTATGATTCCTCCTCCTAATGTTAATGGAAAATTACATATTGGTCATGCTTTTGAATATACATTAATAGATACAATAATACGTTATAAACGTATGCAAGGTTATAATACATTATTGCAATTTGGTACTGATCATGCGGGGATAGCTACACAAATTCTAATTGATAATAATCTTGCTAATGATAAAATATCTCGTATTTATTTGGGAAGAAAATTATTTATAAAAAAAACATTAAAATGGTGTAAGAAAACTATACCTAAAATTATTTTACAAATGAAACGTATGGGTATTAGTGTTGATTGGAAAAAAGAACGATTTACTATGGATTATGGTTTTTATCAAGCAGTACAAGAAGCTTTTATTAAATTATATAAAGAAGGATTAATTTATAGAGGAAAAAGATTAATTAATTGGGATCCAAAATTATTTACAGCTATATCTGATATAGAAGTTGAAAGTATTGAATCCAAGGGTATATTATGGTATATCCGTTATCCTTTATTAAATAATATTGATGGTAAAAAGTATTTAATAGTTGCTACTACACGTCCAGAAACTATTCTTGCAGACACTTGTATTGCTGTTAATCCTCAAGATAAGCGGTATAAAAATTTAATAGGTAAATGTGTTAAATCTCCATTATTAGGTCGTATATTGCCAATTATATCAGATGAAGTTGTTGATAAAAATTTTGGCACAGGTTGTGTTAAAATTACACCAGCGCATAATTTTCTTGATTATAAAATTGGTAAACGTAATAATAGTCTATTAATAAATATATTTACTAATAATTTTAAAGTTCGTAAAAAAGCAGAATTATGTAAGTTTAAATCAGGTAAAATTTTAAATTATAATTTTATTAAAATACCAAAATCATATATTGGTATGTCTATAAAATTATTGCGTAAAAATATAGTTAAGGATTTATTAAAAAATAATTTTTTAGAAAAAAAAATAGATAATTATATATTAATGTTACCTTGTGGTGATCGTTCAGGGGCAATTATTGAACCTTTACTTACAGATCAATGGTTTGTTTCTATTAAAAAATTAGCTAAATTGGCTATAAATGCAGTAAAAAACGGTAATATAAATTTTATACCAAAAACTTATGAAAAAATATATATAAATTGGATGTATAATATTAAAGATTGGTGTGTTTCTCGTCAATTATGGTGGGGACATAGAATACCAGCTTGGTTTGATGATAATAATAATATTTTTGTTGGACGTAATGAAGAAGAAATAAGAAATAAATATTCTATAAAAACTAAATTATATCAAGATAATGATGTTTTAGATACTTGGTTTAGTTCAGGATTATGGACTTTCACTACTATTGGTTGGCCTCAAAATACATATTTTTTTAATTACTTTCATCCATCTAGTGTTTTAATTACTGGTTTTGATATTATTCCTTTTTGGGTATCTCGTATGATAATGATGACACTTAAATTTATTAATGAAATACCTTTTAAAAAAGTCTACATACATGGTTTGATTAGAGATCAAAATGGACAAAAAATGTCTAAATCTAAAGGTAATGTTATAGATCCTATTGAATTAATAGATGGTAGTGAAACAAATAATTATGGTGCTGATGTTTTAAGATATACATTTTTATCTATATCTTTACCAGGTAAAGATATAAACTTTGATCTAGGAAGATTAAAGTGTTATAGAAATTTTTGTAATAAGTTATGGAATGCCACAAAATATGTTATATCTAAAGCAGTAATTTATTATAATAATGATTATAAAAAATTTTTTTATTGGGAAAATTTAAATTCAATCAATAGATTTATTATTTCAATTTTACAAACAACTAAAAAAAAACTTTCTAATTATTTAGAAGAATATCGGTTGGATTTAGCATCTCAAATTATTTATGAATTTGTATGGTATGAATTTTGTGATTGGTATTTAGAATTTTCTAAAATAATTTTAAATAGTAAATATATATTATTTAAATTTAGTACAATAAATACATTAATATATGTATTAAAAGAAATTTTATTATTATTAAATCCTATAATTCCTTTTATTACTGAAGAATTATGGAAAAATATAATGTTATTACAATATAAAAATAAAAAAACAATGATAAGTAACCAATATTGGCCTAATATAGATAAAAATAAATTTGATGAAGACGCTATATATGATATAGAATTTATAAAAAAAATTATTATAAATATACGTTATATGCGTGCATCAATGAATATTGATAACTTGAAAATAATAAAAATTTTTTGTTCTAAAGTAAAAATTTTTTATAAAGAATTATTAAAAAAATATAATTATTATATATGCAAATTAGCTAATATTAAAATAATAAATTATTATGAACCAAATATTCCTTGTGTATCAAAAAATATTGAAAATATTATGATAATACATATACCAATAATAAAATATTATGATTTTAAATTTATTATCGAAGAATTGAAAAAACAAAAAAAATTAATTAAAATTTTAGAAATTAAATTAAAAAATAAAAATTTTATTAATAAAGCTCCTAAATCTGTAATAACAAAAAATAAAATAAAACTAAAAAAAGCAAAAGATTTATTGATAAAATAATGTCTATTATAAATAAAAATCATATGGATATAGGTAAGTGGTCGGTTATATTTTTTGCTGATTTTAGTTTTGTATGTCCAACTGAACTTGTAGATTTATCTGAAAATTCTTCTAAAACTTTACACATAAAGCATGGCTTGATAGTTCTAAAATTAAATAAATATATTAATAAAAATCCAGATGATGTTTGTCCAGCAAAAACTTTAAAACCTAATATAGATTTAGTAGGTAAAGTTTAGGTATGTCTTTAATAATTACAAATGATTGTATAAATTGTGATGTATGTTCACATACCTGTCCAAATAATGCTATTTTTCCAGGTGAAGAAATTTATGTAATTAATCCTGATTTATGTAATGAATGTAGTGGTTCTTTCACTCATCCACAATGTCAACAAGTTTGTCCTGTTGCTTGCATTAATCAACGTACTCTAACTTAATTTAATCAACGTACTCCTTGAGATAATTTAATAGTTAATTTTAATACATTACTAATTGCTTTTTTAGGATCATAACAATATTTTTCTATTTGTTCTAATAAAGCTGATCCCACCACAACTGCATCACTTATATTTGATAGTCTATTAACTTGTTGTATATTTCTAATACCAAAACCAACTGCAATTGGTAAATTTGTATATTTACGTATTAACTTAACAGATTTTTCTACTTCATCAATTTTTGGAGCACTTCCTCCAGTTACTCCATTAATTGAAATATAATATATGTAACCTGATGAATTTTTTAAAATCAAAGGTATTCTATTTGCATTAGTATTAGGTGTAATTATACGTATAAAATCAATTCCCTGTTTTAGAGCTGGTATACAAACTTCTTGATCATGTTCTGGTGGTAAATCTACGATTATTAACCCATCAACTTGAGCTGTATAAGCATCTTTAATAAATTTTTTTACTCCATATCTATAAATAGGATTATAATATCCCATCAATATTATTGGTGTTTTCTTATCAACTAAACGAAAACTTTTTACCATTTTAAGTGTTTTTTTTTGATTATGACCACGATCTAATGACCTTTGAGTTGATTTCTGAATTATTTCACCATCAGCTATAGGATCTGTAAAAGGCATACCCAATTCTATAATATCTGCTCCTGCTTTAGGTAATTTTTTTATTAATTCTAAAGAATTTTCGTAATCTATATCTCCTGCTGTTATAAAAGTTACCATAGCGGTTCTTTTCTTATTGTATATTTTTTCAAAACATTTTTTTATACGTTTATTAATAATCATTAACTATGCTCACTTATTATTGATATATCCTTATCGCCTCTACCACTCATATTTACTATAATAATAGTTTTATTTGACAATCTGGGAGCTATTTTACTTACATAAGCTAATGCATGAGCTGATTCAAGAGCAGGTATTATACCTTCTAAATAGCAACATTTTTTAAAAGCATCTATAGCTTCATTATCAGTAACAGATACATAATCAATACGCTTACATTTATAATAATAAGAATGTTCTGGACCTATACCAGGATAATCCATTCCTGCTGAAATTGAGTGGGCATCTTTAATCTGACCATCTTTATTTTGTAAAATATAAGTTCTATTACCATGAATAACTCCAGGTACCCCTCCATTTAGGCTAGCTGCATGTTTACCTGTTTCAATCCCCTTTCCACCAGATTCTACTCCTATCATACGTACATTATTATCATTTATCATTGGATAAAATAACCCCATAGCATTAGATCCACCACCTATACAAGCTACTAATATATCAGGAAGTTTGCCTTCAATTTTAATAATTTGTTCACGTACTTCATAACCAATTATAGATTGAAAATCACGAACCATAACAGGATATGGATGTGGTCCAGCAACTGTACCTATAATATAAAATGTATTTTCTATATTATTTACCCAATCTCTTAAGGCTTCATTCATAGCATCCTTTAATGTCCCCTTACCTGATTTAACAGGTACTACCTTAGCGCCTAATAATTTCATTCGAAAAACGTTTGTTTTTTGCCGGTGTACGTCAGTAATTCCCATATAAATTACACATTTCATACCAAATCTTGCAGCTACAGTAGCTGTAGCTACTCCGTGCATACCTGCCCCTGTTTCTGCAATAATACGATTTTTTCCTAAACGTTTAGCTAATAATATTTGACCAATACAATTATTTATTTTGTGCGCACCTGTATGATTTAAATCTTCTCTTTTGAAATATATTCTAGCTCCACCTAATGATTGAGTAAATCTATCAGCTAAATATAATGGAATTGATCTGCCTATATAATTTTTTTGATAATATAATAATTCATTATTGAATGATTTATCTATTTTAGCGGATTGGTAAGTTTTTTCAAGTTCTATTATTAAAGGCATTAATGTCTCTGATACAAAACGACCACCAAAATCACCAAATAAACCTTTATTATTAGGTATAATATTCATTATTAATCCTTAATTTTTTATTACTTAATTTATATTTTATTATTTTTTATATTATTTACTAGTATAAAACTATTGATAATAATGCAAATTAAAAAAGTACCAATAATTATAAATTTTCAATATGAAATTAATAATATAATTAAATTAATTATACCAAATGAAAATTTAATGTATTCTTGGATTACTTTAGTTTTTAAACAACATTATAAAGATGATGTTATACGATATAAAGATGTTATAATACATAATGAATTGACTATACGTTTTGTTGAATATAAAGAAATTTATACACTTAACAGCTATTATCGTGGTATAAATAATTTAACAAATATACTTTCTTTTCCATATGAAGCTCCTTCTGGGATAACAATACCTTTGTTAGGTGAAATAGTAATAACACCAAATTTAATTTTATATGAATCATTAAAAAAAAATAAATCTTTTATAGCTCACTTGGCTCATATAATTATTCATGGTTGTTTACATTTAATTGGTTATAATCATAATAATGAAAATGATGCTGATAAAATGGAAAATATTGAATACTCAATATTAGAACAAATAAACTTATATTTATGAACAATTATTTTTCTTACATAGATATTGAACGAGAAGCCCAGACGTTTTGGGAAGATAACAAATGTTTTGAAATAGTAGAAGATATTAATAAGGAAAAATTTTATTGTTTATGCATGTTTCCATATCCTAGCGGTAATCTACATATTGGGCATGTACGTAATTATACAATAGGAGATGTAATATCTCGTTTACAACGTATGCTAGGTAAAAATGTATTAAATCCTATTGGTTGGGATGCTTTTGGTATGCCTGCAGAAAATGCTGCAAAAAAAAATATTGTTTCTCCTAATAAATGGACATATACTAATATTGAATATATGCGGAAACAACTAAAAAATTTAGGTTTTTCTTATAATTGGGATAGAGAAATAACAACATGTAATTTACATTACTATCGGTGGGAACAATGGTTTTTTATTAAATTGATAGACCATGGTTTAATATATAAAACTAATGCAAGTGTTAATTGGGATCCGTTAGATAATACTATTTTGGCGAATGAACAAGTAATAAATGGTATTGGATGGCGTTCTGGGGCAAAAGTAGAACGTAGAAAAATTCCAATATGGTTTTTTAAAATTACAGAATATGCGGCAGAACTTTTGAAATGTTTAGAAAATATTGATTGGCCCGAGTCTGTAAAAAAAATGCAAATAAATTGGATTGGTAAATCTAAAGGAATAGAAATTTTTTTCAAAGTTATGGCTTCTGTTCCTAACTTTTTATCTAAATTAAAAGTTTTTACAACACGCCCAGATACCCTATTAGGAGTTACTTATATAATATTAGCACCTGATCATCCTTTAGTTGAATTAGCTGCACAATCTAATAAAAAATTAAATAAATTTTGTAATAATTTTCGTATAGGTGGTAATTCTTCATTAGAATTATTAAATAAGGAAAAAATTGGATTATATATAGGATATAAAGTATTACATCCAATTACCAATGAATATTTACCAATATATGTTTCTAATTTTATAATTATGGAATATGGGACAGGGGCTATAATGGGTGTTCCAGCTCACGATAATAGAGATTGGGAATTTGCAATTAATTATGGATTACCAATAAAACCTGTAATTTCAGACAATAATGGTAATATACCTGATATTTCTAAAAAAGCATATACTGAATATGGATTACTTATAAATTCAGGTATATTTAATAAATTAAATTTTTTTGAAGCTTTTGATTCTATTAATAAATATATAAAAAAAATAAATTGTGGTGTTATTAAAACTTTATTTAGATTGCGTGATTGGTGTATTTCTAGGCAAAGATATTGGGGCACTCCTATTCCTATTAAATACGGTACCGAAGGACAAACAGTCCCCCTTACTGATAAAGAATTACCTATTTATTTACCTACTGATGTAATTTTTAATAGTAAATTTAATTTAAAAAAATTAACATCATTTTACGATTTAGGAAATGGATGGGTTCGTGATACGGATACTTTTGATACTTTTATAGAATCATCTTGGTATTACGCACGTTTTTGTTGTAATGATAATAAACAATCAATTCTTGATGCAAGGGTAAACTATTGGTTACCAGTTGATATGTATATAGGTGGGATTGAACATGCTATTTTGCATTTATTATATGCTAGGTTTTTCCATAAATTAATGCGTGATTTTGGCTTATTTGAATGTGATGAACCTTTCAAAAAATTAATTACTCAAGGTATGGTTGTTACACCTACCTACTATAGAGAAATACATGGTAAAAAAGAATGGTTTAATCCTTTAGATGTTAAGTTAAATAAAGATAAAAACACCGGTCAATTTATAGCAACTTTAACTACCGATGGTGCTACTGTTATAAGTAGCGGTATTGAAAAAATGTCTAAGTCTAAAAATAACGGTATTGATCCTAAAGTTCTAATTGATAAATTTGGTGCTGATACTTTACGTTTATTCATTATGTTTTCCGCACCTACTGAACAATCACTTATTTGGTCAGAAACTGGAATTAGAGGTGCTAACCGATTTATTAAACGTTTATGGAATATAGGGAATATACATATATCTAAATATTATTCAGAAAATAATAAAATAAAAATATCATCATTAACACCTGAACAATTTATTTTATATCGAAAAACCCATAAAACAATAAAAAAAGCTACTGAAGATATGATTATACGGCATACATTTAATACTGTAATAGCTAAAGTAATGAAATTAACTAACTTAGTATCACGTTTTATTGATTATAGTATCAAAGGATTAGCTGTAACTAGGGAAGCATTGAAATCTATTATACTAATATTGGCCCCTATTGTCCCGCACATTACCCATATTTTATGGAAAAAAATGGGATACTCATATGCTATTATTGATGCAAAATGGCCAACTTTTAATGAAGAATGCTTAGTAGGAAAATTAATTACCGTTTTAGTACAAATAAATGGAAAATTACGTAAAATATTAAAATTACCTATTAATTATGGTACTAAAAAATTTGCAAGCGCTATTTTATCCTCTAAACAGATTAAATGTTACATAATAGGGAAAAACATTAATAAAATTATTATCGTACCAGGAAAATTAATTAATATAGTAGTTTATGAGTAGCTTATGAGTAGCTTATGAGTAGCTTATGAGTAGCTTATGAAAATATTTTATTACCAGCTTTCTGAGTATTTAAATAATAGTTTATCTTCCCTTTATATTATATCTGGATCTGAACCATTGGTAGATATGGAAGTATGTGACATGGTTCGTGCAAAATTAAATTCATTGGGTAGGGTAGAGCGTAAAGTTATAAATATAGAAAAAGAAAAAAGCTGGTGTAAAAAACTATTGGAAGTATCTACTAATTTATCACTTTTTTACATACTAAAGCTCATAGAAATACAAACACATAGTACACCTAATATTCAATATGCTAAGCTATTAATGAGTACTAATATTTTTTTATTGATTAGGACGATGAGGACCCTAGATATACAACAAAAAAATTGGTTTAAAGAACTAGAATGCGTTTTTGTGCCTATTTTTAAAATAGAAGATATTTATGGTTGGATTTTTAATCGAGCAGCAAAAAAACATCAAATCAGTCTTGATATAGATGCTATATATTTTTTAAAGCAGCGCTATGAAAGTAATTTACTTGCCTTGGATCAAGCTTTAGCCAACATTAAATTAAAATACCCTAATAATACTTTTTTAAAGGCACAGGATATATTAACTACTATTAGTGATAATTCACGGTTTAATGTAATTGATTTGCTGGATGCTTGTATTTTAGGTGATACTAACCGCTGCATACATATTATTCAAGTATTGCAAATATCAGATTTTGATGTATCTATTATTTTATGGAATTTAATTATTGAATTGCGTATATTGAGTAAAAAAACAAAACATAAGCTATCACTACAAAGGTTATCTATTTATTCCATACATAATATGTTATTATTTGCTCAAAAATTAGACATTGCAAATAAAAATGAGGATAAGGATAATATTTGGGTATCCTTGAATAATTTAACTTTCATGCTTTTTTAATGATTAGCTCTAATCTCTCTCTAATCTCTCTCTAATCTCTCTCTAATCTAAACCTTATGAATAGTAGTACCTGATGATGTAGCACAAGCTGCTTCGTGTATCGCTTCTGAAAGGGTAGGATGAGCAAAACATGTTAATGCCAAATCCTCTGCACTGGAACTAAATTCCATTGCAATAACACCCTGAGCAATTAATTCACTAGCATTTTGTCCCATTATATGTACACCCAAAATTTTATCATTTACATCTGCAATTATTTTAACCATTCCTTGTATTGCGTTATTTGTCATAGCTCTACCGCAATTAGCAAACGGAAAAATACCTACTTTATAGTTAATACCTGCTGATTTAAGCTGCTGTTCATTTTTACCCACCCAAGCTATTTCTGGTATTGTATAAATAACCCATGGAATAGTATCATAATTTAACTGTACATTGTTACCAGCAATAATTTCAGCTACCATAATACCTTCTTGAGCCGCTTTATGTGCTAACATAGGACCCCTAACAACGTCTCCTACAGCATAAATTCCTGATACACTTGTTTTACATTGATTGTCAACTTTGATAAATCCTTTATCATCAATTTCTATCCCGCTATCTAGTTCTAGTAGCTTATGTGTATAAGGTATCCTACCTATACAAACTATCAACTTATCAAAAGTTAAGCTATGCTCACCAAATTGATCCATAAAATTAACTTTAACTTCTTTATTTTTAATTTCGATACCCATAATACGCACATTGAATTTAATATTTAACCCTTGTTTTGTTAAGATTTTTGATATTTCTTTAGCTAAAGTTTCATCCACAACTGGAAATAATTTATCTAACGCTTCCAATATAGTAACTTGGCTACATAGCCTACTCCAAACTGAACCTAATTCTATCCCAATAATACCTGCTCCTATTATACCTAAACGATTAGGTACCTCCTGTAAACTTAATGCAGCTGCGGAGTCTATTATTGTATCTCCATTTAATGGTACCTGCTTAATGCTACTAGGAATAGATCCTGAAGCAATAATAATATTATTAGCTTTTAAAATACTCTTTTTTTTATTATGAGACACTTCTACTTTTTTTTCATTTAAAATCTTACCAGTTCCTTTCAATACTATAACCCCATTAGCTCTAAACAAAGCATCAATTCCATCAATTAAACTATAAACAATTTTATTTTTATGCCTGATCATATTTTTAATATCGATACTAATTTTATCAATCTTAATACCTAATTCTTCGAATTTATCCCTAGCCTCAATAAACTTATGTGATATTTCTAATAATGTTTTTGAAGGTATACACCCAACATTTAAACAAGTACCCCCATAAATCATTCTTCCATCTTTAATCCATTTTTCAACACAAGCAGTTTTTAGTCCTAATTGCGCCGCTCTTATAGCTGCAACGTAACCAGCTGGACCAGCACCTATAACAATTACATCAAAATTAGCTTCCATATTTATTTCTCTCGTTACATTTAAATATTTAATATAAACCGAATAGGGTTTTCTAAAAGCTCCTTAACTAAATTTAAAAATTTTACTGCATCAACACCATCAAGGATACGATGATCATAAGACAACGCTAAATACATCATCGGACGTATAACTATTTCTCCATTTAAAACTACTGGACGTTTTTGAATTTTATGCATTCCCAGAATAGCTGTTTGAGGCGGGTTAATAATAGGAGTAGAAAAAAGAGATCCAAATACCCCTCCATTGCTTATAGTAAAAGTTCCACCAGTAATTTCTTTAATACTTAATTTTCCATTAATACCACGTTGCCTGAAATCCATAATTAATTTCTCTATATCTACTATTTCCATAGAATCAGTATTTCTTAATATTGGAACAACTAAACCCCTATTTGTAGAAACTGCTATTCCAATATCTTGATAATTATGATAAACAATTTCTTTAGCATCAGCATCAATAAAGGCATTAACTTTATTATTTTTTTTTAGCGCTATAGTACAAGCTTTTACAAAAAAACCCATTAATCCTAGCTTATTACCATGTATTTCTTTAAATAGCTCTCTATATTGTACGCGTATCTCTATTATATTACTCATATCTACTTCATTATAAGTAGTTAACATTGCAGCCTTTTTTTGCGCTTTTACTATACGATTAGCTATTGTCTGACGTAACAGACTCATTGGTACCCTTTTTTCTCCGACTTCATTACGTTGAACATCTTCTTTTAGTATACAAGTACCAATAATGGTATTAGCAGTATTTGTTGATGGTGTTGATGGTGTTGATGGTGTTGATGGTGTTGATGGTGTTGATGGTGTTGATGGTGTTGATGGTGTTGATGGTGTTGATGGTGTTGATGCTGAAGATGCTGAAGATGCTGAAGATGCTGAAGATGCTGAAGATGCTGAAGATGCTGAAGATGCTGAAGATGCTGAAGATGCTGAAGATGCTGAAGATGCTGAAATATCTTCTTCTCTATCTCCTACAACAATAATACCTAGCAATTGCTCTGATTTGCATGTCTTACCTGCTGGTATCTTTATATCTTTAAGAATCCCTACCGCTGGTGACACCACCTCTAGCAATACTTTATCAGTTTCTACTTCAACAATAATTTCATATCGTAAAATTTTATCCCCAGGTTTTTTATGCCAAGTAGCAACTGTACCTTCATTTACCGATTCAGGAAAGCTAGGAGCTTTTATATCTATATATTTAATCTTAATTATCCTTTTTATTATTAAAGAAAGGCTTCTTTTATTAAATTAGCCTGCTGTTTCATATGTACATCAATATAACCAGCTGCTGGTGCTGCGGCTGCAGTACGACCTACAAACTTTAGCTTAACAATCTTATTTAAATAGTACTTAATTTGATACCAAGCTCCTTGATTTTTAGGTTCTTCTTGACACCATATAATATGTTCACACTTAGAGTAAATAGATAATTTTTCTATAATACTTTTTTCAGGAAAAGGATAAAGCTGTTCTATTCGTAAAATAGCAGTATCATTAATATTATTTGCTTTACGATAAGCAAATAAATCGTAATATACTTTACCTGATGTAAGTATAATTCTTTTTACTATATCTGGATCAATCTTCTCCGTTTCCCCAATAACCGTTTTAAAACTTCCATAAGATAAATCTTCAAAACTAGACTTAGCATATTTATGCCGCAATAAACTTTTTGGTTGCATCAATATTAATGGTTTACGTAATTTACGTTTTACCTGACTACGTATTAAATGAAATAGTTGTGAAGGATTTGTAGGAAGACATACTTGCATATTTTGTTCAGCACATAACTGAATAAATCGTTCAATACGTGCAGAAGAATGCTCTGGACCTTGACCTTCATAACCATGAGGTAGTAATAAAGTTAGACCGCATAAACTTCCCCACTTAGTTTCACCAGAAGATATAAATTGATCAATCACTACCTGAGCTCCATTAGCAAAGTCTCCAAACTGAGCTTCCCAAGCTACGAACATATTTTGTGATGTAGTAGAATAACCATATTCAAAAGCAAGCACAGCTTCTTCTGAAAGAATAGTATTTACTATAGTAAACTTAGGTTGCCCTTTTTTTATATGTTGCATAGGTGTCCATACTGATCCATCTTTCTGATTGTGTATTGCTGCATGCCGATGAGAGAAAGTTCCTCTTCTTGTATCTTGACCTGTTATACGAATGGCATAGCCTTCATCTAATAAAGTAGCATAGGACAACATCTCCGCAAAACCCCAATTTATATTCATCCCACTACTATTTACCATTTTACGACGATCTTCGTAAATTTTAGAAACTTTACTTTGAACTTCGATTCTACCCAACTTGCACATTTTTCCCGCTAATTCCTGCATACGCTTCATTTCAAATGAGGTATCATCATACTCATTATCATAATATTTATACATAATAACACTTACAATTGATTTTTTATATGACTTTTTAGCATTATTTTTAACCTCATTCTTTGATATTAAACCTTGTTTTAATAAATATTTTGAATAAATTTCCCGTGTAGTTGGATGATTTTTTATTTTTTTATACATAATTGGTTGTGTTATTGATGGTGAATCTGACTCATGATGACCTCTACGACGGTAACATATCATATCAATTAACACATCTTTTTTGAATTTATTCCTATAATCAACTGATAATTGGGTTACATATTGAACAGCTTCTGGATCATCTCCATTTACATGGAAAACAGGATATTGAAACATTTTTGCAATATCACTACAATATTTAGTAGATCGTGCATTGTGTCTATAAGTAGTAAAACCTATCTGATTATTAATTATAATATGTAAAGTACCCCCCGTATTATATTCCTTTATTTTTGACATTTGTAATGTTTCCATTACCACACCTTGTCCAGAAAATGCTGTATCCCCATGTATAACAATAGGTAATACTTTTGTCATAGTCATATCATTAATATAATCTTGTCTCGCACGAACCGCTCCTTCTATTACTGGATAAATAATTTCTAGATGTGATGGATTAAATGCTAATTTTAAATACACACCACCACCTTTTGTCATTATTTTTGAACTAAAACCATGATGATATTTAACATCACCAGAACCTGATTCATATATTTGTTTTCCTTCAAATTCATTAATTATATCTGATGGGCTCTTACCCAAAATATTAACTAATACATTTATACGTCCTCTGTGAGCCATACCCATAAAAATTTCTTTAATACCATAATTACCAGAACGTTGAATTAATTCATATAACATAGGAATTAAAGTTTCTCCACCCTCTATACCAAAACGTTTAGTACCAGGATATTTACTAGATAAATAATTTTCTAATCCTTCAGCTGCAGTAAGTAATTCTAGAATATGCAAACTTATTTTTTTTGTTGTTGAGTATTTGTTACGTACAGATTCAAAACTTTGCTCTAACCACACTTTTTCTTCATTATTAATAAGATGCATAAATTCACATCCTATGGATCTACAGTAAGTCATATCCAAAACGTCAATAATTTCTTTTAATGTTGCTTTATTTTTACCAACTCCAGTATAAAAGACTTTATTTATATCTTCTTTATTCAATTCGTATAATGACAATTGAAGCGCATTAACAGTAGTCTTACCACTTATTGGGTCTATATTTGCCTTTATATGCCCCATATAACGATAAGCGTTAATAAGTTGCAAAACGCTCATTTGTTTTTTTATATTTTCTTTTGTTTGAACAATGCATTCTTTGTTACTAATATAGTCAAAATATTGCCGCCATTCTTCAGTAACCTTACCTTTATGGTATTGTTCGTATATTTCTTCTAAATAACTAACATTATCTAATGCTATTTGCATATTTGTTTTGATACCTTATTTAGTTTATTTAGTTAGTTTGATATCTTCTATTCCTCCTAATATATTTATTGCCTGCTTTATACGTATACGAGTTATATCTTTACCAATAATTACTATAGTATCAATTACCGATGTAGAAATTAATCTTCCATTTATTGCAATAAAAATTGGAGCTATTATTGTTTTCATTTTTATTTTAAAATGGTTAGATAATTGTTTAACCTTATATAGTATAGTTGCCTTGTCCCATTTTTCTATATATTCTAACTGCAACCATAAAAATTTAAGTACTTTAATTTGCATTGTGTTTTTCAAAGCAATAACTTTAAAATCTTCCGCTTTTAATTTAGGTAATACAGAAAAAAAATGTTCAGATAAAGGAATAATATCAGTTAAAATTTTTATACGAGGTTTAATTGATGGTAAAATCTTATATATATAGTCTTTAGACCATTCATACATAACCTTAATTAAAGTTTTATCTTCCATTGAGCGTATATAAATACCATTTAACCAAGTCAATTTGTCTAAATCAAATATTGGACCTCCTAAAGATATACTCTTAATATCAAATTTAGATTGCATATTTTCTATAGAAATACCACCAATACTACCTAAGTACTTGATTATTGTTTGGGGTAAATAACCCATTTTACGATAATATTCAATTGAATTATTTTGTTTGCGCTTAGATAGTTTTGATCTATCTGGATTACGTAACAATGGTAAGTGACAAAAATTTGGAATTTTCCAGCCTAAATATTCATAAATCAACTTATGTTTTGGAGTAGAATTTATCCAATCTTCACCCCTTATTACATTAGTAATCCCCATCAAATAATCGTCTACTACATTAGCTAAATGATAAGTAGGTGTTCCGTCAGATTTTATTAAAATTTGTGAATCAACCTGATCCCAATTCATTTTAATACTACCCCTTAATACATCATAAAATACGCATATTCCTTCATTAGGAACCTTAAGCCGTATTACATAAGGCCAATTGTTTTTTTTACGAAATTTTAATTCTTTATAATCTAACTGTAAATCTTTTTCTTTTAATGCTTTATCAAACTTTAATTTGCGCAATTTATATAATTCTTCACAAGTACGATAACATTTAAATACCTTACCTGAATTAATTAATTTCTCAACATATTTATTATAAATACTATTACGTTCGCTTTGACGATAAGGTCCGAAATTTCCTCCTATATCCGGTCCTTCATCCCATTGAATGCCTAACCAATGTAATAATTCTAAAATTTTTTTTTCAAATTTACTTTTTGATCGCAATCTATCTGTATCTTCAATACGAAGAATTAATTTTCCATTATTAATACGAGCAAAATAAAAATTTAATAAAGCAATATAGGCTGTACCTATATGCGGTTCTCCTGTAGGAGAAGGTGCAATACGTGTGCGAATATTCTGCATATTATAATGTATTTTTACTTACGTTGCTTTTTGCAACCAATTGGAGCCTCTTTTTCACGTGCTAAATGTGCAAATACTGCTGCTAATTCTATCGGATTAAAACCTTTATCTACTAATTCTTGTACTAAATCCCGTTGATTATAATTTCTAGAAGCTAATATTGAGGTAGCACGATTTTTAAAAATACGATCACGATGATTTCTTAATGCCTTTTCATTTGGTATTTCCATTATTTCCATCTTTTGTCCAATAGCTTTTTCTAACCATTTTATTTTTCGTAATTCACTTCTATTTACAAAAGTAATAGCTGTGCCGGTACGTCCTGCACGACCTGTACGACCAATACGATGAATGTATGCTTCTTTATCATTTGGTATATCATAATTAATTACATGAGTAATACTAGGTAAATCAAGTCCTCTTGCAGCTATATCTGTAGCAACTAATATATTAACTTTACCTAATTTTAATCTTTCTACCGTTCTGTCACGTAAAGTTTGATTTAAATCACCAGAAAGTGCTGCTGCTAATATACAACGTGTATTTAATTTTTCCACTAACTTACTACAATAAGCTCTCGTACGTACAAACACAATTGCTGCATCAATTTTATAAATTTCTATAATACGCGATAATGCTTCAACTTTATCATTATTTTCAATTTTACATAATCTTTGAATAATAGTTACTTTTTTATATTCAATCTGAATTTTTACAGGATTAACTAAATAACGATTAACTATTGGTTCTATTTCGAAGGGTACCGTTGCAGAAAAAAACACCCTTTGGCTTGTTATTGGCATCTTTTTAAGTATTATTTCTACATCTTCTATAAACCCCATACGTAACATTTCATCAGCTTCATCCAGTACAAATGCATTTAGATATTTTAAATTCATAGAACCTCTTTTTAAATGATCTATCACACGTCCTGGAGTACCTACTACAATATGAGCACCTTTATTTAAACCACATACTTGATCTCTATATTCTTGACCACCACATATAGTTATTACTTCAATATTTTTTACATAATTCCCATATCTAATAAAATTTAAAGATACTTGTTGTGCAAGTTCACGAGTAGGTGCTAATACTAATACTTGAGTATGTTTAATATTAATATCTATTCTATTTAATAAAGGTAATGCAAACGCCGCTGTTTTCCCTGTTCCTGTTTGAGCTTTACCTAATAAATCACGCCCTTCAAGTAACCAAGGAATTGTTTTCAGTTGTACAGTGGAAGGATTTTCATAACCCTTAACTTTAATCGACTTTAAAACCGCTGGCAATAAAGCAAATTTTTTAAACTTAGACATTTTATACCTTTATACCTTTATACCTTTATACCTTTATACCTTTATACCTTTATACCTTTATACTAGCCTGACGATAACCTACTCTCACATAAGGAGAACCTCATACTACCATTGGCGTTAGGTGATTTAACTTCTGAGTTCGGAATGTTATCAGGTTGGTCCCACCAACTATAATCGTCAAGCTAATTTTTTAAAAAATTATGTTACTATGATAAAGCCTCACGGACTATTAGTACACGTTAGCTTAAAGTGTTAACCACTCTTACACACCGTGCCTATCAACCTCGTAATCTTCAAGGGTCCTTTAGGGAATTACCCTGGGAAGTCTTATCTTGAAGTGGGCTTCCCGCTTATATGCTTTCAGCAGTTATCCCTTCCGAACTTAGCTACCCGGCAATGCCATTGGCATGACAACCGGAACACCAGAGGTTCGTCCACTCCGGTCCTCTCGTACTAAGAGCAGCTCTTCTCAAACTTCCAACGCCCACGGTAGATAGGGACCGAACTGTCTCACGACGTTCTAAACCCAGCTCGCGTACCACTTTAAATGGCGAACAGCCATACCCTTGGGACCTGCTTCAGCCCCAGGATGTGATGAGCCGACATCGAGGTGCCAAACACCGCCGTCGATGTGAACTCTTGGGCGGTATTAGCCTGTTATCCCCGGAGTACCTTTTATTCGTTGAGCGATGGCCCTTCCATACAGAACCACCGGATCACTAGAACCTACTTTCGTATCTGCTCGACTTGTTTGTCTCGCAGTTAAGCACCCTTTTGCTCTTACACTATAATTACGATTTCCGACCGTAATTAGGGTACCTTTGCGCTCCTCCGTTACTCTTTAGGAGGAGACCGCCCCAGTCAAACTACCCACCACACACTGTCCTTATACCGGATAACGGTATTAAGTTAGAAAGTAAATAATATTAGGCTGGTATTTCAATGTTGACTCCATAAAAACTTGCGTTTTTACTTCATTGTCTCCCAGCTATTCTACACAAATAATACCCACTTTCAATATGAAGCTATAGTAAAGGTTCACGGGGTCTTTCCGTCTAGCCGTGGGAATACCGCATCTTCACAGCAATTTCAATTTCACTGAGTCTCGGATGGAGACAGTGTGGCCATCATTACGCCATTCGTGCAGGTCGGAACTTACCCGACAAGGAATTTCGCTACCTTAGGACCGTTATAGTTACGGCCGCCGTTTACTGGGGCTTCAATTCAATGCTTTCACATCTCCTCTTAACCTTCCAGCACCGGGCAGGCGTCACACCCTATACGTCCGCTTACGCGTTAGCAGAGTGCTGTGTTTTTAATAAACAGTTGCAGCCACCTGGTATCTGAGACCGATTCTTGCTTTCCCTGTTTTAAGGTTATACAATAATTCGGCGCACCTTCTCCCGAAGTTACGGTGCCATTTTGCCTAGTTCCTTCACCCGAGTTCTCTCAAACGCCTTAGTATACTCTACCTAACCACCTGTGTCGGTTTATGGTACGGTCATATGTAATCTGAAGCTTAGAGGCTTTTCCTGGAAGCATGACATCAACGACTTCAATATTTCGTCTCATACCTTAGTTTTCTTAAGAAATCGGATTTACCTAATTTCTAAACCTACATACTTTCACCCAGACTACCAACGCTGGGCTCGTCTAGCCTTCTCCGTCCCCCCATCGCAATTACATATGGTACGGGAATATTAACCCGTTTTCCATCGATTACGCTTTTCAGCCTCACCTTAGGACCGACTAACTCTGCTCCGATTACCGTTGAACAGAAACCCTTAGTTTTTCGGCGGGGATGTTTCTCACATCCCTTATCGTTACTCATGTCAGCATTCGCGCTTGTGATATCTCCAGCCTATTTTACAATATACCTTCACAGACTTACACAACGCTCCTCTACCGCTTATATTTAAATATATAAGCCCGTAGCTTCGGCACTTAGTTTTAGCCCCGTTATATTTTCCGCGCAGGTGAACTATACTAGTGAGCTATTACGCTTTCTTTAAAGGATGGCTGCTTCTAAGCCAACCTCCTAGCTGTCTTAGTCTTCCCACCTCGTTTTCCACTTAACTAAGATTTTGGGACCTTATCTGACGGTCTGGGTTCTTTCCCTTTCCACCATGGATGTTAGCACCCATAGTGTGTCTCTTATGCTGCACTCATTGGTATTCGTAGTTTGCATCGGTTTAGTAAGTCTATATGACTCCATATCCGAAACAGTGCTCTACCCCCAATGGTGATACATAAGGCGCTACCTAAATAGCTTTCGAGGAGAACCAGCTATCTCCGAGCTTGATTAGCCTTTCACTCCGATCCACAAGTCATCCGAGTCTTTTTCAACAGACCCCGGTTCGGTCCTTCAATTAATGTTACTTAATTTTTCAACCTGCTCATGGATAGATCGCTCGGTTTCGGGTCTATTCCCGGCAACTAAAACGCCCATTTTAGACTCGGTTTCCCTACGCCTCCCCTATCCGGTTAAGCTTGCTACCGAAAATAACTCGCTGACCCATTATACAAAAGGTACGCAGTTACCTATTTATTAGGCTTCCACTGCTTGTATGCATACGGTTTCAGGATCTATTTCACTCCCTTTACTAGGGTTCTTTTCACCTTTCCCTCACGGTACTAGTTCACTATCGGTCAGTCAATAGTATTTAGCCTTGGAGGATGGTCCCCCCTTATTCAGTCAAGGTTTCTCGTGCCCCGACATAATCTATTTCACAATTACTAAGTTTTTAATTACAGGACTATCACCTACTCTGGTACAGCTTTCCATCTGTTTTATCTAACTTATATAATTGCTTAATGGGCTTTTCCCTTTTCGCTCGCCACTACTAAGGGAATCTCATTTGATTTCTTTTCCTCAAGGTATTTAGATGTTTCAGTTCCCTTGGTTAGCTTCTGTAAATTATATATTCACTTACAGATACTGAATTACTTCAGTAGGTTTCCCCATTCAGACATCGCCGGATTATAAGTTACTTGCCACCTCCCCGGCGCTTATCGCAGACTGTCACGTCTTTCATCGCCTTTGACTGCCTAGGCATTCACCATATGCACTTTCTCGCTTTATCACTATTTATCACTATTTACTACTATTTACTACTATTTACTACTATTTACTACTATTTACTACATATTACTACATATTACTACATATTTTTTTGGGTCTGGGCAGAATTGAACTACCGACCTCACCCTTATCAGGAGTGCGCTCTTCCATCTGAGCTACAGACCCAATACCTTTTGTAATGTAAGTACTTAGTTCATCATAAAGACTATATATTTTAAGGAGGTGATCCAGCCGCAGGTTCCCCTACAGCTACCTTGTTACGACTTCACCCCAGTCATGAAACACACCGTAGTAACTGTTCTCCATAATGGTTAAACTAGTCACTTCTGGTACAATTCACTTCCATGGTGTGACGGGCGGTGTGTACAAGGCCCGAGAACGTATTCACCGCGACATTCTGATTCGCGATTACTAGCGATTCCGACTTTATGGAGTCGAGTTTCAGACTCCAATCCGAACTTAGACATTTTTTTTGGGATTAGCTTCACGTTACCGTTTTGCGACCCTTTGTATTTGCCATTGTAGCACGTGTGTAGCCCTACTCGTATGGGCCATGATGACTTGACGTCGTCCCCGCCTTCCTCCGGTTTATCACCAGCAGTCTCCTTAAAGTTCCCGCCATTACGCACTGGTAAATAAGGACAAGGGTTGCGCTCGTTACGGGACTTAACCCAACATTTCACAACACGAGCTGACGACAACCATGCAGCACCTGTCTCAAAGTTCCCTAAGGCACCCTTCCATCTCTGGAAAGTACTTTGGATGTCAAGAGTAGGTAAGGTTCTTCGCGTTGCATCGAATTAAACCACATGCTCCACCGCTTGTGCGGGCCCCCGTCAATTCATTTGAGTTTTAGCCTTGCGACCGTACTCCCCAGGCGATCAACTTATCGCGTTAACTACGCCACAAAATTCTTTAAGAACCCAACGGCTAGTTGATATCGTTTACAGCGTGGACTACCAGGGTATCTAATCCTGTTTGCTCCCCACGCTTTCGCACCTCAGTGTCAGTGTCAGTCCAGAAGGTCGCCTTCGCCACTGGTATTCCTCCAGATATCTACGCATTTCACCGCTACACCTGGAATTCTACCTTCCTCTACTGCACTCTAGCTTGTCAGTTCCTTATCCATTTCCTATGTTAAGCATAGGGCTTTCACATAAGGCTTAACAAACCACCTACATGCCCTTTACGCCCAGTAATTCCGATTAACGCTTGCACCCTCCGTTTTACCGCGGCTGCTGGCACGGAGTTAGCCGGTGCTTCTTCTGCGAGTAACGTCATACTTATAATTTTTTCTTTTATAATTTTTCTTCCTCGCTGAAAGTGCTTTACAACCCTAAGGCCTTCTTCACACACGCGGCATGACTGGATCAGGGTTTCCCCCATTGTCCAATATTCCCCACTGCTGCCTCCCGTAGGAGTCTGGGCCGTATCTCAGTCCCAGTGTGGCTGATCATCCTCTCAGACCAGCTACAGATCGTTACCTTGGTAGGCTTTTACTCTACCAACTAGCTAATCCGTCATGGAATCATCTATTAGCGCCAGGTTGATTTTCATCAATCCCCTGCTTTATCTCGTAAGAATTATGCGGTATTAGCGTACGTTTCCATACGTTATTCCCCACTATTAGGCAAATTTCCATGTTTTACTCACCCGTTCGCCGCTTGCCAGTATAAAGATGCCGCTCGACTTGCATGTGTTATGTCTGCCGCTAGCGTTTAATCTGAGCCATGATCAAACTCTTTAGTTTTATCCTTTTTTGGTCTTTATTATATGAAGAACCAAGTACCTACTTTAAATAGATATCTTTTAATTAATTAATTAATTATATTAAATCTATTTTTTTTTGTCAAATTATATTATTTTTTAATTCAGATATTCTTAGTTTTGCTTTATATCGTGCTATATCTTCTCCTTTTTTAAGTATTTTATTAATATATGTATAATCTTTTAAAAGTCTTAAATAAATATCTCTTGGAGAACGTAGTGATTCATTAATATAATCAAAAACTATTTTTTTTACTTCACTCCAACTTATACCTTCATTATATCTATTTTTTAAACAATAAATTTCTTCTTTATTTGCAAATGCTGAGAATATTTTAAATAAAGTACAATTTTTTATATCTTTAGGATCACTTACTTTAGTTGAATTAGTTTTTATTTTACGAATCATATTATATAATGTTTTTTCTGTACAAAATAAAGGAATAGTATTACCATAACTTTTAGACATTTTTCTTCCATCTAAACCATTTATAATTTTATTTCTTTTATCTAATTTTATTTTTGGTAAAACAAAATATTTTCCATACATACTATTAAATTTTAAAGCAATATCTCTTGTGATTTCTATATGTTGAATTTGATCTTTTCCTACTAAAACAAAATTTGCATTAAATAATAAAATATCAGCCGCCATAAGTAAAGGATAACTATATAACCCCATATTAATATTATTTTTGCCATTTATTAATAATGACCGATAAGCGTGAGCTCTATTTAATAAACCTTTGTAACAAATACAACATAAAAACCACATTAATTCAGTAATTTCTGGTATAGATGATTGACAATATAATATTACTTGATTTGGATCTAATCCAATTGCTAACCAAGCTGCTAACATTTCTAATCTATAACGTTTTATTTTTTTAGGATTTTTTAATTTTATTAAAGCATGTAAATCCGCAATAAAACAATATGTTTTTATATTTATATTTCTACTAACCTCAATTGTCGGCCGCAATGCTCCAATATAATTTCCAATATGAGGAGCTCCATTAGGAGTAATCCCACTAATTACACTAATTGTATTCATTTAGATTCACGATAAACTACATGTTTGCGTATTATTGGATCATATTTTTTTAATTCTAATTTTTTCGGATTATTTCTTTTATTTTTATAAGTTGAATAACAATGACCTGTACCTTTAGTGGAAACTAACTTTATTTTCTTTTTCACAACCAATTCTCCAATATCATCTTTTTATTTTTTTTTTAATATTTTTTCTATACCATATTTATCTATTATACGCATACCTTTAGTAGAAATGCGTAATTTTATATACCGTTTCTCATTCTTTATCCAAAATCGATGTTTTTGTAAATTTGGCATAAATCTTCTACGTGTTTTCCTATTTGAATGAGAAACATTATTACCTTGAATTGGCTTTTTATAAGTTACTTGACATCTTTTAGCCATTTTAATTCCTTATCTTGACATATTAATATAATTTTTAATTTTTTTTATTGCACTTTTTTCTAATTGACGAATCCTTTCAGCTGATACCCCATATATATCAGCTAATTCATGTAAAGTTGTTTTTTTTTTATTCAACCAACGTTGCTTTAAAATATCTCTTACACGTTCATCAAGTTTATTTAAAGCTACATATAACCGTCTAGAGGCATATCTTTCAAAATCATATTTTTCTAATTGAATAGCAGGATCAAATCTTGAATCTTCAATATAATTAGAAGGATTTTGATATTTATTTTTTTCTTCATCTTCAACATGATTATTATCAAATCCATAATCGTGTGACGATAATCTACCTTCCATTTCTCTAACTACATTAGGATTAACATTAAGATCATTAGCTATTGCTTTGATTTCATCATTATTTAACCAATTAAAACGTTTTTTAGCACTTCTTAAATTAAAAAATAATTTCCTTTGAGATTTCGTAGTAGCTACTTTTATAATTCTCCAATTTCTTAAAACATATTCATGTATTTCAGCTTTAATCCAATGTATAGCAAAAGAAACTAAACGAACACCATGAGCAGGATCAAATCGTTTTACTGCTTTCATTAACCCTACATTACCTTCTTGAATAATATCAGATTTCGGTAATCCATATCCTGAATAACTACGAGCAATATGAACTACAAAACGTAAATTAGACATTACTAAACAACGAGCTGCTTCTAAATCTCCTTTCTTTCTTAATCTTATCGCTAAATCATGTTCTTCTTTAGCCGAAAGTAAAGGAATACCTATAACTGTTTGAATATAACCATTTATATTATTTTCTGGATAAATTTTTATCATAGCCTACTCATATTTTTTCTAATAGTTGAAATTATATCATAAATATGATTAATTATTTTAATATGATTAGATTAATTGGTGGTTGTAAACAACGTAGTATACTTAACTTTCCATCTACAATTCTTCCTGGTATTAGACCTACTTTAATTAATGTGCGAGAAACTTTATTTAATTGGATTACAAATAATATAAAAAATAAAAATATTTTAGATTTATATTCTGGTAGTGGATCACTAGGATTTGAATCTCTATCTAGAGGTGCAAAACATGTAGTTTTTCTTGAAAAAAATAAAGATTTAGTTAATTTTTTATACATTAATAAAAACAAACTAAATCTTTTTAATTCTGTTAAAATTATAAAAACTAATTCTATTAATTACATTAATAATTTTGCCTTTCAATCATTTGATATAGTTTTTATAGATCCACCTTTTTATAAAGGTTTAGTATACCCTAGCTGTAACTTATTAGAATCAAACGGTTGGCTTAATGATAATTCCTTTATATATTTAGAAGTAGAATCTAATTTAGATCTCTTCTTTTTACCTATTACATGGATCTTATATAAAGAACTTTCTTTTGGTAAATCTCATATACTTCTTTATCGTCGTTTTTCATAGTTTAAGACTACGCATCAAAGGAAAAAACAATACATCTCGAATTGAATCTTTATTTGTAAGTATCATAATAAGACGATCAATACCTATTCCTTCACCAGCTGTAGGAGGCATTCCATATTCTAATGCACGTATATAATCATTATCATAATAAATCATATCCTTAATATCTTTTTTTTTCATTTGTAATTTAAATCTTTTAGATTGTTCTATATAATCATTTAATTCAGAAAACCCATTAGCTATTTCTCTACCCCCTATAAATAATTCAAATCTTTCTGTTATCTTTGGATTTTTATCTTTACTTCTCGCTAAAGGACTAACTTCAACAGGATATTCAGTAATAAACGTTGGTTTTATTAATTTTCGTTCTACAATTACTTCAAATATTTTATTAAGCAATAAACCATAATTCTTATTATTATCTACAATAATTCCAATCCGTTTAGATAAATAAAGCAATTTTTCTAAATTATCCAAATCAGAGTTAATAATTGAAAATTTTTTACCATACTTTATTATAGATTCTCGCATACTTAAACAATCAAAAGGTTCTGATAAATCAATATTTATTTTTTTTCCTATATTAATTTTAGTTGTACCTAACGTTTCATTAGCGACAAATCTAATCATATTTTCTGTAATTCCCATTAAATCATTATAATCTGCAAAAGCCCAATAAAACTCTAACATAGTAAATTCAGGATTATGCCAAGTTGACATACCTTCATTACGAAAATTTTTATTAATTTCAAATACACGTTCAAAACCACCAATTACCAAACGCTTTAAATAAAGTTCTGGCGCGATACGTAAATACATTTTTAAATTTAATGAATTATTATAAGTTACAAATGGTTTTGCTAATGCTCCCCCTGGAATTGAATGTAATATAGGAGTCTCTACTTCCAGAAAATCAAGTTCATTTAAAAATTTTCTAATAGACGATATAACGCGTGTCCGTATATTAAATATTTCACGTACTTCTTTATTCATAATTAAATCTAAATATCTAAAACGATATCTAATTTCTTGATCTTTTATACCATGAAATTTATCTGGTAAAGGCCTTATACTTTTAGTTAATATATAAGCTTCTTTTACTAATAAATAAAGTTCACCTTTCTTAGATTTATTAATTACCCCTATTGCTCCAATAATATCACCAATATCCCAATCTTTAATATTTTTATGCAATTCATTAGAAATTATTTTTTTATCTATATAAAGCTGAATATTACTACTTACATCTTGTATAACTATAAAAGGCCCCCTTTTACGCATAATACGTCCTGCTACTGATGTTGTATATTTTAATTTTACTAATTCTTCTTTTTTCTTTTCTCCAAACTTTTTTTTCAAATTAATTGATATGCTATCCCGACGAAAATCATTAGGAAATGCACTTTTTCCATTTTTTTTCGCTTTGGCACGTAATACCTTTAGCTTATCAAAACGTTCTTTTATTAAATAATTTTTTATAATCATTTATAATCCTTGCTTAAGACTTGCCTCTATAAATAAATCTAAATCACCATTTAATACTTTTTCACAATTATTATTTTTTATTCCGGTACGTAAATCTTTAATTCTCTGAGCATCTAATACATATGATCTGATTTGATTACCCCAGCAGATCCCTGCTTTATTTTTTTCTATTTTATTTTTTTCATTTTCCCTTTTCTGTTTTTCAAAAGCATATATTTTTGTTTTTAACATTTTCATTGCACGTTCTTTATTACTGTGTTGAGATCTTTCTGTTTGACATTCAACAACTATATTTGTAGGTATATGAGTAATTCTAACAGCAGAATCAGTAGTATTTACATGTTGTCCACCTGCTCCACTAGATCTATAAGTATCTATTCTTAAATCAACTGAATTAATTTTTATATTTAAATCTTTTTCAATTTCTGGATAAATAAATACTGATGCAAATGAAGTATGACGACGTTTACTTGAATCAAAAGGACTTTTACGTACTAAACGATGAATTCCTTTTTCTGTGCGTAACCATCCAAATGCATATTCCCCTTTTATATGAATAGTTGCAGATTTTATGCCAGCTATTTCACCTATATTTAAATTTACTATTTCTGTTTTTAAATTATGACTTAAAGCCCATCTTAAATACATACGTAATAACATATTTGACCAGTCTTGTGATTCTATACCACCAGAACCCGATTGAATTTCTACATAAGCATTATTTCTATCCATTTTGCCTGAAAATATACGAACACATTCTAATTTTGATAATTCTTTTTCTAATCTTATTATTTCTTCTTTTATTAAACTTAACGTTTTTTCATCTGATTCCATTATAGCTAACTGTAATAACTCAGTATTATTCAATATTTCCTTATTAATTTTTTTTATAACATTTTTTTTAATTTTGTTTATATATAATTTATATTCATCAAAAATAATCCTTAATTTTAGAAAAACTGTCATATAAAATTTTTATTTTAATTTTTATTATTTGTATATTATTATTCATCATAATAAAATCCTACATTACACTACATTACACTACATTACACTACATTACACTACATTACACTACATTACACTACATTACACTACATTACACTACATTACACTACATTACACATATAACTATGCACCTTATTAATATTAGCAGGTAATATACAATATCTCTCTTCTTTTTTTAATAATTCTTTAATTGAATTAGGTACTTGTATTTCAATTCCAGCTTTTATAATTGTATCATAAAATTTCGCAGGATGAGCTGTAGCCATAGTTATCATAGGTATTTCTGGATAATTATTACATCTTTCTGCCGCCATTAAACCAATAGCTGTATGCGGATCCACGATAATTCCATTACGTTTATAAATATCACTTATAACAGATAAAATAGTTTTATCATTTACACTTGTACTATAAAATAAATTTCTTAATTTATTTAAAGGCTTTTCGTCTATTATAGTATAATTTTCCTTATTAAATTTATTAAATAAATTTTTAATAGCATTTGAATTTTTATTATAAGCATAAAATAATAAACGTTCAAAATTAGAAGAAACAACTATATCCATAGCTGGCGCTATAGTATTAACTAATTCCCTTCTAGAAAAATCATTATACTCTATTATACGATGAAGTATATTATTAACGTTAGTTGCAATTACTAATTGCCTAATAGGTAATCCCATTTTATAAGCTATATATCCTGCAAAAATATTTCCAAAATTTGCTGATGGTACACTAAAACTTATTTCCCTGTATGGCGCACCAACTGAAATTGCTGCAACTATATAATATACTGTTTGTGCTAAAATACGTGCCCAATTTATTGAGTTTATAGCAATTAACCTTCTTCCTTTAATAAAACAACTTTTATTAAAACTTTCTTTAACTATTGCCTGTGCCTCATCAAAATTTCCTTTTATAGCTATATTATGTATATTATCTTTTTTTACTGTAGTCATCTGTCTTCTTTGTATTTCCGATATCATTTTATTAGGATGTAAAATGAATATTTCTAAATTCTTACAATCACAAAAACCTGAAATAGCAGCTGATCCTGTATCTCCTGAAGTTGCACCCATAATAACTGCTTTTTCACCACGTTTTTTTAAAAAATAATCAATTAAATTACCCATTAATTGTAAAGCTATATCTTTAAATGCTAATGTAGGACCATTAAATAATTCTAATAAAAATTGATTTTTACCTATTTGCTTTATTGGCACTATCGCATCATTACTAAACCTTGTATAACTTTTTTTTATTAAATCTTTTAACGGTTTATCATCAATATCATCAATAAAAAGACGCATTATACGAAATGCTGATTCAGCATATGAACAATTATTTAATTCTATTAAATCTTTCTGCGAAAATTTAGGTATTCTTTCTGGAACATACAAACCACCATCACTAGCTAAACCAGTCATTACTGTTTCTTCAAAAGAAAGTACAGGGGCGCAACCGCGAGTACTAATGTAACGCATTCTTTACCATCCATTTTTTCATCAAAATTAAAATTTTTCAACCCTAATTCTAGTTATATGTCCTAATATCCCATTTGTAGATTCTATTTTACCTATAGCTAAATTCATATTTGATTCTTTTGTACTATAAGTTGTTATAATAATAACAATTGAACTTACCGTTTTTTTTTGTATTAAATGCTTAATTCTAATTCCTTGTTTATAAAAAATATTTGCTACCTGTCCTATCATATTAAAACTAATAAGCATAAATCTCAAATAATATTCTGTAATAATTTGATCTATTGGTAAAATAGGTAAGTTTTCCATATTACTAAAAGCTAAATAAGGAGTACGATAATTATGTTCTGTAAAACTATCTCTAGTTACATCTAATAAATCTGATACTATAGCCGAAGCTGTTGGTTCTGAACCTGCCCCTATACCATAATATAATGTCGATCCTACCGCATCACCATTGATTTCTATTGCGTTTTTTACTCCATTTACATTAGCTATTAATCTTTTTTTTGGTATCAACACAGGATGTACTCTTAATTCTATTCCCTTTTTAGTACGTTTAGAAATACCTAAATGTTTTATATTATATCCTAATTTATCTGCTTGTTTTACATCTTCTATAGTTATACATTTAATACCTTCAATATAAATTTTTTCAAATTGTAAAGGAATACCATAAGCTATAGACGCTAAAATTGTTAATTTATGTGCAGTATCAATCCCTTCTATATCTAATGTTGGATCTTCTTCCGCATATCCTAATAATTTAGCTTTATTTAGTATTTCTTCACAAGATATCCCCTTTTTCATGTTTGAAAGTATATAATTTACTGTACCATTAATAATTCCAGCGATACTATTAATACGATTGGCACACAATCCCTCACGTAAAGATTTAATTATAGGTATCCCTCCTGCTACTGCTGCCTCAAAAGCTACCATTACCCCTCTTTTTTCAGCAGCACAAAAAATTTCTTTCCCATGTATTGCAATCATTGCTTTATTAGCTGTAACAACATGTTTTTTATTATTAATAGCTTCTAATACAAGCTTCCTAGCTACCTTACACCCCCCAATTAATTCCACTACTACATCAACATTAGGATTACGTACCACTTCAAAAATATTTTTCGTTACCTTAATACCTGTTAAATTACAAATTGGATTATCACTACGTGTACCTATCTGTTCTATTATAATTGGACGACCTATTCTACGAAATATTTCATTATAATTTCTTTTTAATATATTAAATGTCCCTCCACCTACAGTTCCTAAACCACAAATACCTATTCGTATCAATTTCATATTCCCCCAAATCTTAACTTATTTTTTCTTTAATACGTGCCGCTTTACCTTTACGATCACGAAGATAGTAAAGTTTAGATTTCCGAACATCACCTTTACGATTAATTTTTATACTAAATATACTTGTACTATAAGTATTAAATGTGCGTTCTATACCTATTCCATTAGTTATTTTACGTACTGTAAAAGAAGAATTTAAACCCCTATTACGCTTACCAATAACTATTCCTTCAAAAGCTTGTAATCTTTCAATTGAACCTTCAATAACCTTTACTTGTACTATAACTGTATCTCCATTTCTAAATTTTGTAATTCTTTTATTTTTCATTTGTTCTAATTCTATTGCTTGAATCAATTTATTCATACTCATATTCCTTAAATCTTATCTATTCTTATCTATAAAAGGTTTTATATTTACATTACAAACCTTCCCTATATATTTTTTAAAATACCAACTTATATGTAACTAAACGTATGCGCTTATTAGCTATTTATATTTCTTATTTTTTTTTAATAACGATAAAACCCTATCAGAAATTTTTGCCCCTTTATTTTTCCAATAATATAATCTAATACTATTAATACTAAATCTTTTTTCACCTATAGGATTAAAATATCCTAGTTTTTCAATAAACTTTCCATCACGTGACCTTCTAGAATCTTTAACATAAATCTGATAAAATGGCCTATTTTTACAACCACACCGCGCCATCCGTATTTTAACCATAACACACTCCATACTTATTAATTTTTATTCTTATCTATAATTTTATTTTTGTAAATCCAAGGCATCATGCTACGTAGTTTATTTCCAATTTTTTCAATCTTATGCTCAGAATTAATACGACGTTTTGTTTTAAGTAACGTAAATCCTGATTTTTTTTCAATAATAAAATCTTTAGCAAATTTCCCACTTTGTATACTATATAATACTTTTTTCATAACTTTTTTAGTTTCATTATTAATTATTTTTGGTCCTGTCACATAATCCCCATATTCAGCTGTATTAGATATTGAATACCGCATATCCCCCAATCCACCTTCATATATTAAATCAACTATAAGTTTTAATTCATGCAAACACTCAAAATAAGCCATTTCTGCTGAATATCCAGCTTCTACTAAAACTTCAAATCCAGCTAATATTAATGATGATACTCCACCACACAATACTGCTTGCTCCCCAAATAAATCTGTTTCAGTCTCTTCTTTAAATGTAGTCTGAATAATACCTGCTTTCCCACTTCCAATAGCACTTGCATAAGATAATGCTATATCTTTAGCAATACCTGATTTATCTTTATAAATAGCAATAAGACTAGGTACGCCACCACCTTGCAGATAAGTATTGCGTACTGTATGTCCTGGAGCTTTTGGCGCTACTAATATAACATCTATATCTTCCCTAGGCTCTATTTGTTGATAATGAATATTAAAACCATGAGCAAAAATTAATACTGAACCACTTTTTAAATTCTTTTCTACATAACGATAATAAATTTTTTTTTGCAATTCATCTGGAACTAACATAACTACAAGATCTGCACCTATAATAGCTTTTTCTATTACTTCTACTTTTAATTTAGCTAATTCAGCTTTTTTCCATGATTTTGAACCTTTATATAACGCTACCTTTATATTTACTCCTGAATCTTTTAAATTATTAGCATGCGCAAACCCTTGTGATCCATAACCTATAACCACTACTTTTTTTTCTTTAATCAAAGATCTCTTACAATCTTTTTCGTAATATATTTTCATTTTCTTTTACCTTTTATAAATTTTTACTCAAC
Source organism: Candidatus Portiera aleyrodidarum (assembly GCA_902713755.1). Classification (GTDB taxonomy): domain Bacteria; phylum Pseudomonadota; class Gammaproteobacteria; order Johnevansiales; family Johnevansiaceae; genus Portiera; species Portiera aleyrodidarum_C. The sequence goes on from LR744089.1 coordinate 101,045, forward strand.
ACACGGGTAATCCCTGAAACTCCTGTACGAACTACTTCTGAAATACCTTCTATTGCATTAATAAATGCATCTAATTTATCTTCATCTCCAGTTATTTGTAATATATAATCTGTTGTCGTTACATCTACTATATTAGCTCTAAAAATATCTGTGATTCTTTTTATTTCTGCTCTCCTATCATCTGTATATGCTTTTACTTTTACTAACATTAATTCTCTAGCAATATGAGATACTTCTGTTAAATCTAATATTTTCACTACATCTACTAATTTCTTCAACTGTTTTATAATTTGCTCAATTACACATGCATCTCCATTAGTTGTTAATGTCAATCTAGATAATGTTATATCTTCTGTATGGGCTACATTAAGAGTTTCAATATTAAAATTGCGTTGTGAAAATACTCCAACTATTTTAGATAATGCCCCTGGTTCATTTTCCAATAATATTGATATAATATGCCGCATCAATTATTACTCCGCTTTTGAAAGTAACATATCATTAATAGCTCCTAATGGTTTTTGCATAGGATATACATGTTCATGTGGATCAATATAAATATTTATAAATACTAGCTCATTTTTATTTAAAAATACTTTTTCTAAAGCTGTTTCTAAGTCTTCTATTAATTTTACCGTTATAGCTTTAAATCCATATGCTTCAAATAATCTATGAAATTCAGGTAAAGATTCTACATAAGAATTAGCATGACGCGCTTTATAATTTATATCTTGCCATTGCCTAACCATACCTAAAGAACCATTATTTAAATGTATAATTTTCAAGGAAATATCAAATTGTTTACATGTTGATAATTCTTGCATCATCATTTGAAAACTTCCTTCTCCAGTAACTAATACCACTTGTGAATCGAAAAAACTTAATTTTACACCCATAGCTGCTGGTAAACCAAACCCCATTGTTCCTAAGCCTCCCGATGTTATCAATCTATTAGGTTTATTAAATTTATAATATTGCGCTGTAAACATTTGATGTTGACCGACATCAGTTGTTATATAAGCATCTCCTTTTGTTATTTTATATACAGCTTCAATTACTTGTTGAGGTTTAATTAAATCTCTACTATAAGATGGTTTATATAATTTACCATCTCTATTTGCTATCCATTTATTTATACATTTCCACCACTTTTCTAATTTTTTTTTTCTATTTTCAATATTTATTTCATTCTTATAACTCTTCTTAATTTTTTTCAACATTTCTGTTACTACCTTACTAGCAGACCCTACAATAGGTATATCTGCCAATATAGTTTTCGAAATCGAACATGGATCAATATCTATATGAATTACTTTAGCCTTAGGGCAAAATTTTTCTGTATTATTTGTTACCCTATCATCAAATCTAGCGCCAATACAAAAAATAAGATCTGAACTATGCATAGCATTGTTAGCTTCAAAAGAACCATGCATTCCTGGCCAACCTATACATTGAAAATCACTTTGCGGGTATGCCCCAATACCCATTAATGATGTAACAACAGGTATACAAACTATTTTAGCAAATTTTTTTATTGTTTTACTAGCTTTACCTGTTATTGCTCCACCACCCACAAATAACACTGGCCTTTTTGCTTTAAATAATAATTTTAATGCTTTTTTTATATTTTCTTTACTCTTACAATTTTCTTTATTATATGATCTTATTTTTATATTTTTTGGATAAATATATTCATAAACTTCATTAGGTGAGGTCATATCTTTGGGTATATCTACTAATACTGGCCCTAATCTACCTGTGCTAGCTATATAAAATGCTTTTTTTAATACTATAGGAATATCTGCCGTATCCCGAATAGTAAAACTATGTTTTACTATTGGCATAGTTACACCAACTATATCTGTTTCTTGAAATGCATCTTCTCCTATTAATTTACTTACAACTTGACCACAAAGTATTACCATAGGTATCGAATCCATATACGCTGTTGCTATACCAGTAACTGCATTAGTAGCACCAGGTCCTGATGTTACTAATACTACACCTGGTTTTCCACTAGCTCTTGCATATCCATCCGCCATATGAGTAGCTGCTTGTTCGTGACGAACTAAAATATGTTTAACATCCTTTTGACGAAATAACGCATCATAAATATGAAGAGCTGCCCCACCCGGATAACCATATACATATTTTACGCCTTCATCTTTCAGAAAGCGTATAATCATATCAGCTCCTGATAACAATTCCACTTTTAAGCTCCTTTTCCTGTACATATGACTTTCTTTTTTTAGTTTATAACATAGTTCTATTAATTACAATTTTTTTATGATACTATACTTTTTATTTACTTTAATTTTTTTCGGATAAATAATGTTATTAGAATATATACATTCAGTTATAATTGGTTTTATAACTTTATTACCTGTAGCTAATCCGTTTACAAGTACTACTTTATTACTAACCTTGGGTAATAAATTCAACCCTGTTGAACGTAAAAAACAAATATATTTTGCTACTTTTTATGTAGCTATTATTATGCTTATTTGTTTTTATGCAGGTAATGAAATAATAAATGCTTTTGGTGTTTCTATTAATGCGCTACGTATTACTGGAGGTATAATTTTAGCTTATATTGGATTTAACATGTTATTTAATTTAAATCATAATGAACAACCTATAAATATAAAAGAAAAACCAAATATATCTTTTGTTCCACTTGCTTTACCTGGTACCGCTGGACCTGGTACTATCGCTTTAATTATAAGTTCATCATCAAAATTACCTTCAACAATAATGATACATTGTGTTATATTTACTGTTACTGCTTTAATTTCATTTGTTTTTTTAATTAGTTTATTAAGTGCTAATAAATTGTTTAAATTACTTGGTAATTCGGGTATTGATGCTATTTCTCGTATTATGGGTTTTTTATTAATTTCTATGGGAGTACAATTTCTAATTACAGGTTTACAACTTTTACTGAACTTTTACTGAACTTTTACTGAACTTTTACTGAACTTTTTGTATCTATTTTGCTTAAACCATTTTATGTTTTTTACTCATTGTATATATGTTATTATTACGCAATAATAATAATAATATTTTCATATCTTTTGGCATTTTTACTTGAATTTTAATTTTTTTTGAAGGATGTTTAAAAATTAAACAATGAGCATGTAAAGCTTGCCTTTTAAAATTAGGTAATATTTTTTTTTTTAAATATATTGAATCACCTATTACTGATCTATTTATATATTCCATATGTACTCTTATTTGATGAGTACGCCCTGTTTCTAACCAACAACGTATATAAGTATGTGACTTAAATCTTTCAATTACTCTATAATGTGTTATTGCTAATTTCCCATCACTTCTTACTATTTTCCGTTTTCTATTTTTAAAATGACGACCTATTTGTGCTTTTATACATCCCCCTGAAAATAATTTCCCTATTAATAATGCATCATATTCTCTAATTATGCTTTTATCTTTAATTTGTTTAATTAATTTTTTATATGTTACTAAGGTTTTAGCTATTAGTAATAAGCCACTAGTCTCTTTATCTATACGATGTACCAACCCTGCTCTTGGCAATTTAATTAATTCGGTATGATACATTATTAATAACGCATTAACTAAACTTCCTTTTATATTACCTTTGGAAGGGTGTACAACTAAACCATGGTTTTTATTTATAATCATTAAATCTTTATCTTCATAAATTATGTATATTTTAATATCTTCTGGTTTCAATACTTTTTCATAATCCTTACATCCCTTAGATAATAGTACAATACATTGGCATAAATTAATTTTAGTCTTTGGCTTAGCCGGATAACCATCTAATAGTAATTTTCTATTATTAATAAAATTTTTTATTTTTTCTCTAGTAATATTAAATAATTCTCTTGATGCTTTATCTAATCTCATTATCATATTAAAATTATAAAACAACCTATCATTATCGAAATATCAGCTATATTTAATACTAAATAATATTTATCTAACCAATGAAATGACAAAAAATCAATAATATAACCATGACCCAATTTATCTATTATGTTACTTACAGTACCACCAATAATTAATTCTAAACCTAATTTAATATTAATATAACCCAATTTATCTATTATGTAACAAAGTTAAAGTTAAAGTTTTATTAATTAATATAATTTTTCCATCATTTAACCAATTATTAACAACTAATTTAGTACTAAAATCCAAACTTATTATTATAAAAATTAACCTAATATTCATACATATAAACGTACCTCACCTGGTCCTCCTGGTAAATTAGCAATTGATCTAGCACATAGATACTCGTTATCTTTACCTACATCTGGTAATCTTTCCCAACTACGTTCACATTTTTTGTACTTACTTTTTTCTACTAATACTTGTAAACCTGTCAAATCTGTTACTATTGCACTTTTCTTATTCTTAATATCTTTTTTTAAATAAGCTGATGATGTAATTAAAACAAAACGCAATTCTCCTCTCAACATTGATAATAATTTATAATAAGTATCGTTTACATATAAAGTAACATTAGCATCTAAAGAACTTTTAATTAATTTTTTATTACGATAAACTTCTAAACATTTATTTACTTCATTTTTTACTGTTATAATTATTTCCCAAAATTCACGTCCCATACCAGCATCATCTTTAGGTAATGTAATTAATTTTCTATAATAAGTTTCTAACAAAATACTTGATTTATAACGTTTTACAGGTAATTTTTCATAAATTTCTTCAGCTGTAAATGAACATATTGGTGTAATCCAACGAGACATAGCTTCTACTATATGATATAATGCTGTTTGACAACTTCTACGATATAAAGAATTCTTTTGAGTAGTATATTGGCGATCTTTAATTATATCTAAATAAAAACTTCCCATATCTCTTGTACAAAAAAGATAAATTTGTTGATATATTTCAATAAAACGATAATTTTTATAAGCTTTTTTTATCCTTTTTTGTAATATTGCCGCTCTATCTAAAGCCCATCTATCTAAAGCCAACATTTTTTCTGGAACTATAATATTCTTATATGGATCAAACCCTCTTAAATTAGCCATCATAAACCTTGTGGTATTACGTATCCTTCTATATGAATCAGAAATACGTTTTATAATTTCTTCTGACATAGTCATTTCTGATTCATAATCATTTGAAACTACCCATAACCGTAAAATATCAGCACCATATTTTTTTATTATTTTTTGTGGAGAAATTACATTACCTATTGATTTTGACATTTTACGCCCTTTATAATCTACAGTAAAACCATGACTTAATAATTCTTTATACGGTGCATACCCATCAATAGCTGCTCCAGTAATCAATGATGTATGAAACCACCCTCTATATTGATCTAATCCTTCTAAATACAAATCAGCATTATCTTCTTTTTTTAATATAAAATTAGACCATCGCAATACATGATAATGCGTAGTTCCTGATTCAAACCAAACATCTAAAATATCATTTACTTTCTTATATTCTATAGCTTCATATCCAAGAATTTCACAACTTTTTATTTTAATCCATGCTTCAACACCTTCTTTTTCTACTTTTTTTGCAATTATTTCCATAATCTCTATTGTATTTTTATGTAATAAACCTGTTTTTCTATGTACAAAAAATGGTATCGGCACTCCCCAACTTCTTTGCCTAGAAATACACCAATCTGGTCTATTACTAATCATGTTATATAAACGTTTTTTTCCATTATTAGGATAAACTTTTACTTTTTTTATATTTTCTAAAGCTTTTTTACGTAATGATTTTTTACCCACATCCATTCCAATAAACCATTGTTCAGTAGCCCTTTTAATTAACGGTTTTTTATGACGCCAACAATGCATATAACTATGTACTATTTTTTCTTTAGCTAGAATACTATTATTCAATTTTTCTATAATTTCTGAATTAGCTTTCCATATTAACCTTTCTCCAAATACAGGTAAAGATTTAATGTAAAATCCATTACCTTTAACTAACTTTAACATATTTTCATTATATTTAAGCTTACTATAAGCAATAAAATCTTCTTCTCCATATGCAGGAGCAGAATGTATTATTCCTGTTCCTGTTTTTATATCTATATAATTTCCGATATATATAGTAGTTATTCTATCGTAAAATGAATCTATCTTATGTAAAGGATGCTTAAACCTAATTTTTTCTAAATCTTTTCCATAAGTTTTAGCAATTATTTTTCCTTTTAATTTATATCTACTTAAACATTTCTCCACTAATTTTTCTGCTAAAATTATAAATCTATCACATACATCTACAAAAGCATAAATACAATCAGCTCGCACATGTAATGCTTGATTAGCTGGAATAGTCCAAGGTGTGGTTGTCCAAATTACTACTTCTATTGGTTTTTCTATATATTTATTAATACCAAATATTTTTAATAACTTATAATTATCAATACTTAAAAAAGCCACATCTATTGCTTCTGATTTTTTTTCTAAATAATCTACTTCTGATTCTGCTAAAGCTGATTCACAATCAAAACACCAATTTACTGGTTTTAATCCTCTAAAAACGTAACCTTTTTTTACCATTACAGATAAAGATCTTATTATCCCAGCTTGATTAATAAATTCCATTGTGCGATATGCATTATCCCAATCACCTAATATACCTAACCTAATAAAATCTAATTTTTGACTATAAATTTGTCTCTCTGCGTATTTCCGACAATACTTAATAATTTTTTTTGATGTTAATTTTTTACCTTTATTATTTTTTTCTATTTTCTGTTCGATAGGTAAACCATGACAATCCCATCCTGGTACATAGCATGAATCATAACCTTCTAAATTTTTAGATTTTATAATTATATCTTTCAGTATTTTATTTACTGCATGACCAATATGAATTCTACCATTAGCATAAGGTGGACCATCGTGTAATATAAATTTTTTACAACCTTTACGATTTTTCCTTAATTTTTTGTAAATTTCCATTTTTATCCATTTTTTCAACCGAATAGGTTCTTTTATAGATAACTTCCCTCTCATTGGAAATTTTGTATTTGGTAAATTCAATGTATTTTTTTTTTCCATAAATCAAAATCCCACTAACCTTGAAATTCTCTTTTAATTTTTAAATTCAGCATACTTTTTATACGTGCTGATTTTCTCTTTGAGATAATGTTTTTATCAGCTATCCTATCAATAACAGATTGTGCTTTATCAAATTCATCCATACACAACTTATAATTTTTTAATTTAATTGCTTTTAATACCCGCTTAATAAAAGTGCGTAACATTGAACGTTTACTTGAATTCTGTTTACGTCTTACTTCTGCTCTTTTTTTATCCATTCTTATTCTTTCCTCTTTTCAAATAAATAAATGCTGATTTCATTAATTCATAACATCCATAATTTTTTTTAGCAGATATAAAAAACAAATTCTTCTTATCCCTCCAATATAACTCTTTACTAACAGTTTCTATTAATTGTTTTTTCTTATATTTAGGAATCCTATCTAACTTATTCAATACTAACCACCTCTGTATTTTAACCATATCAATATATATTTTTTTTATTTCACTAATCATACCTAATGTAACTTCTATAAAATTATTATCCATAACATCTATTAGATGAAATATAATTCTTATACGATTAAAATGTTTTATAAATTTTAATCCCAACCCTACACCTTGATAAGCACCAATAATTAATCCTGGGACGTCTGCCATAATCAAACCTGATTTCTTATTTAACTTTACTAAACCTAAATAAGGTCTTAATGTAGTAAATGGATAACTTGATACTTTTGGTAATGCTAAAGTAACAGATCTAATTAATGTTGATTTACCTGCATTAGGTAAACCTAATAATCCTACATCAGCTATCAATTTCAATTCAATATATAATTTCCGATATTCTCCTACTGTACCTTTCCTAATTAATTTTTTTTTTAAATTACCAATTCCACTATTTCCACCTTTAGCAACTTTAATTTTTTGCCTATGATTTCTAATATCTCCTATTAATTCCCAAGTTTGAGCATCTCTTAATATTGTACCAATTGGTACCTTTATATAAATATCTTTACCTTTTATTCCATTCTTTTTTTTAGATTTTCCATTTTTACCATGTTCTGCTTTATAAACTTTTTTATAATTAAAATAAATCAATGTATTTAAATATTTATCTCCTATACAAAAAATATTCCCTCCATTCCCTCCATTCCCTCCATCTGGACCACCTTTACCACCTTTGTCAACTCTACTAAAACTTAAACATCCGTTACCACCTTTACCTGCTTCAATAACAATCCAAGCTTCATCTATAAATTGCATACTATTCTAACAACACTTTTACGTTTACCTTTTTTATCATATTTAATATACCCATTTCTTAATGCAAATAATGTATGATCTTTTCCTATACCTACACCATTCCCCGCATGAACTTTAGTACCACGTTGTCTTACAATTATGTTACCTGAATTAACATATTGTCCGCCATATAACTTTATACCTAACCTTTTAGAATGTGAATCTCTTCCATTTCTTGAACTACCTGTTGCCTTTTTTTGAGCCATTAAATCAATTTCCTTTTATTTTAATAATCTTAATTTCAGTAAACCATTGTCTATGTCCTTGTTGTTTTATATGATGTTTCCGCCTTTTAAAATGTATTATTTTTATTTTTTTTTCTCTTTTATGTGCAATTATCTCTGCACTAACCTTAGCTTTATTAACAAATGGTTTTCCTATTTTTATTTTCTTATTTTTTTCATCAATCAAAAGTACTTTATTTATTTCAAATAATTCTCCAATTTCTAATTTTACTTTTTCTATTTTTATTTTTTGTCCTTCCTTTACAATATATTGTTTACTACCATATTTTATAACTGCATACATTCATTTTTTCTCCTTTATTTAAAAAGGTAGTTCATCATCAAAATTCTCAAATACTTTACTATTACTACTATTACTACTATTACTACTATTACTACTATTACTTAGTTTCCTATTACTTAGTTTCCTATTACTTAGTTTCCTATTACTTAGTTTCCTATTACTAAAAACCTTAAATTTTATAATGTGTATCTCGTTCGCCACTATTTCTGTAATATACCGTTGTTGCCCATTTTGTGCTTGCCATTTTCTTGTTTGTAAACGTCCCTCAATATAAACACGTGAACCTTTTTTTAAATATTGTTGTACTATAGATGCCAACTTATTAAATACTATAATTGTATGCCATTCTGTACGTTCTTTTTTCTGTCCACTCTGCTTATCTTTCCAAGTATCTGTAGTTGCTATTCTAAAATTACATACTGGATTTCCTGAAGCAGAATAACGTAATTCAGGATCTTTACCTAAATTACCTAGTAATATTACTTTATTCACACCACGTACCATCTTTTTTCTCCTTATTTATATTAATTTAATAATACTACTGCTATAGTAGCATTATCTCCATGTCTAAAACCACATTTTAAAATTCTTATATAACCTCCATTACGCATAACATACCGAGGACCTATTTCTTTAAATAATTTTCCTACAATTTCTTTAGATTTTATCTTATTAAATGCTAATCTACGATTAGATACTGTATCTTTTTTAGATAAGGTAATTAACGGTTCTATATAAAAACGTAATTCCTTTGCTTTTGATAATGTTGTTCTTATTTTTTCATATTTTATTAACGATAAACATAAATTTTTAAACATAGATTTACGATGTGATACACTCTTATTTAAATGACGACCCTTTTTACGATGCCGCATATTTTTTTACCTTTATTAATTTTTTTTTCCAGGTGGCCATAAATCAATATGCATTCCTAATGATAAACCTCTAATCTTTAAAACATTTTTAATTTCATTTAATGATTTTTTTCCAAGATTAGGTGTTTTTAATAATTCCACTTCTGTTCTTTTAACTAAATCGCCAATATAATAAATATTTTCAGCCTTAAGACAATTTGCACTTCTAACTGTTAATTCCAAATCATCAACTGGTAAAAGTAAAGCCTGATCTATTTTTTTATCTTTTATCCTTTCCACTTCTACCTCTTTTTTTTTTTCACATGATAAATCCACAAAAGCATCTAATTGATTTCTTAAAATAGTTGCCGATTTACGTATTGCTTCTTCTGGATCTAATGTTCCATTTGTTTCTAACTCTATTATTAACTTATCCAAATCAGTATTTTGTTCTACTCTTGCTGATTCTATAAAATATGCTACTCTCCTAACCGGACTAAAATTTGCATCGATAGGTATCCGACCAATTTTCATATCTGATTTATTACGTATATTAGCTGGTTCATACCCCCTTCCTCTAACAATACGTAATTTCATATTAAGTTCTCCATGATCATTTAAATGTGCAATAATATGATCTGGATTTATTATCTCTACATCATTCCTTACCGTTATATCTCCTGCTCTTACTACCCCTGGACCTAATTTATTTAATACTAACTCTACATCATCACGACCATACATTTTTATTGCAATTTCTTTAATATTAAGAATAATTTCTATTACATCTTCTTTTATACCTTCTATTGCACTATATTCATGTAGTACACCCTTTATTTCTGCTTCTATAACTGCACATCCTGACATCGAAGATAACATAATACGCCGCAATGCATTTCCTAATGTATGACCAAATCCACGTTCAAATGGTTCCAAAACTATTTTAGCATGATTTTTACTAATCTCTTCTACTTTTATATTACTAGGACGAATAAACTCTTTTACTGAACTCATAATATAATTACCTATTATTTACTTAGAATATAATTCTACAATTAACTTTTCGTTAATATCAGTAGATAACCCAATCCTTGCCGGTAAATATTTTACAATTCCTTCCATCTTTTTTACATCTACATAAACCCATTTTACCCTATTAACCCTATTAACCCTATTAGCTAGTGCATTTTTTATTCTTGTTTGATTCATAGATTTTTCCCTTACAGATATTATATCACCTATATTAATTTTATAAGAAGCTATATTTACTATTTTCCCATTAACTTTAATAGCTTTATGATTTACTAATTGTCTTGCCTCTGCTCGGGTAACACTAAATCCCATTCTGAAAACTATATTATCTAATCTAGTTTCTAAACTTTGCAACAAGTATTCTCCTTTTGCACCTTTTTTTTTAGCTGCTTTTTTATAGTAATTTTTAAATTGTTTTTCTAATATTCCATAAATTATACGAACTTTTTGTTTCTCACGTAACTGCTTCCCATATTCTGTTATTCTAGTACGATGTTTTTTATTTTGTCCCGGAATCTTATCTATTTTACATTTTTTTGCAATAGATACCATCCCACTTTTTAAAAATAGATCTGTTCCTTCTCTACGAGATAACTTACATTTTGGTCCCAAATAACGTGCCATATTTATTTCCTTTATACTCTTCTTCTTTTAGGTGGCCGACATCCATTGTGAGGTATTGGTGTTGCATCTGTAATACTTTTTACATTAAATCCATGAGCATTCAATGCTCTAACTGCTGAATCTCTACCTGGTCCTGGTCCTTTAACTATTACATCTATATTTTTTATTCCATATTCTGATGCTGATTTTGCTGCACGTTCACTGGCTATTTGAGCAGCAAATGGAGTACTTTTTCTCGATCCTCTAAATCCTGCCCCCCCTGATGTAGCCCAAGCTAAAGTATTTCCATTTCTATCTGTTATTGTAACTATAGTATTATTAAAAGAAGCATTTATATGAGCTACTGCATCTATAATTTCTTTTTTTATTTTTTTTCTCTTAACTATTGCCATATAATCTTTCTTCCTTTGTTAATATCTTACAAGTTCGTGCATTTGTTTTAGTACGTTGTCCTCGTACTGGAAGATTTCTTTTATGTCTTAAACCTCTATAACACCCTAAATCTATTAACCTTTTTATATTAATTGCAACCTCACGCCGTAAATCTCCTTCTACTACAAAACTACTAATTTGTTTACGTATTTTATCTAATTGTATAGAATTTAAATCTCTTACTTTTATATTTTTTTCTATACCTATTTTTTTACAAATACTATTAGCTCTATACTTTCCTATTCCATATATATATGTTAATGCTATCGATACTTGTTTATTATCTGGTATATTAATTCCTGCAATACGTGCCATAACTATCACTCTCCTATCCCTGACGTTGCTTATGCCGCAAATCTTTGCACATTACTCTTATTATTCCTTTTCTACGTATCATTTTACAATTTATACATATTTTTTTTACAGATGTTCTCACTTTCATTATATATTTCCTATATTTTATATTTTATATTTTTTCATTGCCATTTCATACTTATTTGACATTAAATAAGACTGGATTTGAGATATAAAATCCATTAACACTACTACCATTATTAATATCGATGTACCTCCAAATGGTATATTACAATATACCATAATAAATTGTGGTATTAAAGAAAAAAATGTAATATATATAGCTCCAAATAAAGTTAATCTTTTTGTTACTTTATCTATATATATAGCTGTTTTTTCACCTGGCCTTATACCTGGAATAAATGCTCCCGATTTTTTTAATTTAATAGACACCTCTTTTGAATTAAAAACTATCGATGTATAAAAAAAAGAAAAAAATATTACAGCTAATACAAAAAGTATAATATATAAAGGCTGACCTGGACTTACTGCTTGTATTATTGATTTATTTATACACTGCCCTAAGAGCCATAGCCCTAATAATAAAATACTTGAAGCAAATATAGCTGGAAGTACTCCTGCCGTATTTACTTTTATTGGTAAATAACTACTTTGACTAGCATACATTTTATTTCCTATCAGTCTGCGTGGATAATTTACCTTAATTCTTCTTTGCCCACTCTCTATAAATACTACTATAGCAATAGTTATTATTACTAATATTAATAATTCTAATATTGTGATTATCCTTATATTCCATGACTCATCTTTTTTTGTCAAATATAATGTTTTTCCTAAAGCCTTTGGTATACCTGCTCCTAACCCTGCCAAAATTATTAATGAAATCCCATTACCTATTCCTTTTTCCGTCATTTGTTCACCTAACCACATTAAAAATATAGCACCTGTAACTAATGTTAATATAATTGTTAAATAACAAATCCCCCCTTTATAATATACTATATTACTTCCTACTAATCCTATTGCTATACCTATTGATTGTATAACCGATAATATAACTGTACTATATCTTATATATTTTGTTATCTTATTTTCTGAATTTAAAGAATTTAAAGAATTTAAAGAATTTAAAGAATTTAAAGAATTTAAAGAATCTAAAGAATTTAAAGAATTAAAAGAATTAAAAGAATTAAAAGAATTAAAAGAATTAAAAGAATTAAAAGAATTAGCATCTTTTTTTATAAACATTCCTGTCAATAATTGTATTATTATTGATGCTGAAATATAAGGCATTAACCCAAGCGAAAAAATACTCATTCTCTCCAATGCTCCACCAGAAAACATATTAAATAAACTAATTATATTTATATTAGCACTATTTTCTTTAAATAATATAGATACTTGATATGTATTAATTCCCGGAACAGGTATATGTGCCCCTATTCTATAAATTATAATTGAAACTAAAATAAACCGAATTTTTTTCATAAGTTCTTTATAGATATTACTAATCATTTACTCTCTATATTCCCCCCATATTTTTCAATTTCATTACGGACTCCCTTAGTTACATTTATTCCTCTAATAATCACTGGTTTTTTTACTTCGCCTGAAATAATTATTTTAACAACTTTAGTAGATTTTTTTATTAAATTAGCTGTTTTTAACGTCCTTATATCAATAATATTACTTTTTATTTTTGACAACTCACAAATACGCACTTCTTCTGCAAATACTGATTTTTTTGAAACAAACCCCAATTTAGGTATTATACGCTTTAATGGTAATTGACCTCCCTCAAACCCTCTTTTTATTTTTTTCCCTGACCTTGCTTTTTGACCTTTATGCCCTTTTCCACACGTTTTTCCTTTTCCTGATCCTATCCCCCTACCTAATCTTTTTTTTTCTTTTTTATAACCTATAAAATTATTTAATTTCAATTTTAATTTTCTCCTTTTACTTGCACAAATTTTTTTAATTTGTGCAACATACCTCTGTTTTCTATATTATCTTTTATTTCTACTGTTTTATTAATTCCTTTTAAACCTAATCCTTTAAAAGTTGATAGTTTTTTTTTTCCAATACTACTACGAATCTGAGTTACTTTTAATTTCATTATATATTATATATTATCCTATTTTTTATTATATTAATATCTAATCCTCTCTTTTTTGCTATATATTCTGGATAATACATTTTTTCTAATCCTTTCAACGTCGCTTTTACTACATTTATTGGATTAGTTGATCCATAACATTTAGCTAATACATCATATATTCCTGCTATTTCTAATACTGCTCTCATTGCCCCCCCTGCAATAATTCCTGTTCCTTTATGAGCTGGCTGCATAAATATTTTAGAAGCACCATATGTATAATAAATTTTATGTTGTAAAGTATACCCATTTAATTTAATAACAATTAAATTTCTTTTAGCTTTTTCAATCGCTTTTTGAATAGCAACTGAAACCTCCCTCGCTTTTCCTTTTCCAAATCCAATTGTACCTTTTCCATTACCTATTACTATTGTAGCTGAAAATCCAAATATTCTTCCTCCTTTTACTACTTTAGAAACACGATTTATCTTTACTAATTTTTCTTTAAACTCACTTTCTTTTTTTTCTGTCTTCATCACCATTAACCTATTTAAAATAATAACCCACCTTTACGAGCTGCTTTAGCTAATTCTTTTACACGCCCATGATATTTAAATCCAGAACGATCAAATGCTAATTTTTTATTAACACCTATTTTTTTTGCACGGTTAGCTAAAATTAATCCTACTTTTTTTGCTGCTTCCATTGGTTTAATATCTTCTATTTCTTTTTTTATATCTTTATCTAAAGTAGAAGCACTTAACAATACCTTTTTACCATCTGATGATATTATTTGCGCATATATATTTTTTGATGTTCTATTAACACATATACGTTTAATCATTTTTTTACGTATTTTTAATCTTACTCTTTTTTTACGAATTTCTTTTTTTACTTTCATACTTTAACTCTTATTTTTTTTTAACTTCTTTATATATAATATTTTCTTCACTATAACGTATTCCTCTACCTTTATAAGGCTCTATAGGACGCAAAGCACGAATTTCTGCAGCAACTTTTCCTAGTTTTTGTTTATCTGCACTTTTTAAAACTATAATAGTATTACTAGGAGTTTCTGCTAATATATTTTTAGGTAATTTATATTCAATTCTATGTGAATACCCTAGCATTAAATTAATCCTTCTACCATTTATTTTAGCTCTATATCCTACTCCATTAATTTCTAATTTTCTAGTGAATCCTTTATATACCCCAATTATCATATTATTAACTAATGCCCTCATTGTTCCAGCTATTACCCAATTTTTTTTTAATTTTGAATGAAATCTTAACTTGTTTTTTTCTTTTATTATTTCTATTTTAGAATGTTTTTTTAAAAATAATCTTCCATTTTTACCACTTATAATTACAATTTCTTTATCCAAAATTATATTAACGTTCTCAGGTACTTGTATTGGACATTTAGCTATTTTTGACACTTTTTTCTCCTTTAAAGTCTAACTTACTGTACAAATAACCTCACCACCTATCCCCTTTTTTCTTGCTTCATAAGATGTCATTACTCCTTTAGAAGTTGATATTATAGCTATACCTAAACCATTTGATACTTTTTTTAACTTATCTTTCCCTTGATAAATACGTAAAGAAGGCTTAGAAATACGTTTTATTTTCTCTATTACAGGTTTTCCTTTAAAATATTTTAATTTAATTTTTATATTTTTTGATTTGTCATCATTTTCATAATATAAAATATAACCTTCTTCTTTTAAAATTCTTGCTATTTCTAATTTTATTTTTGAACTTGGTATCAACACTGTTTCCATATATGCTAGTTGTGCATTACGAATTCTTGTTAACATATCTGATATAGTATCTTGCATATTCATTTTTTACTTTCCTATTTTTTTATTACCAACTTGCTTTTGTTAACCCAGGTATATAACCCATCATAGCAGCTTCCCTTAATTTATTACGACTCATTCCAAACTTTTTATAATATCCTCTTGGTCTTCCTGTAATAAGACATCTATTTCTTTGTCTTATTGGATTTGAATCTCTAGGTAAACATTGTAAGCTTAATTGGGCTTTAAATTTTTCTTCATCTGATGTTTTTATATTAATAATTATTTTTTTTAATTTCTTTCTACGTATATAATATTTTTTTACTATACGTCTTCTTTTTAATTCTCTCTCTATAATACTCTTCTTAGCCATTTGAAGACCTCTTTATTATTTTTTAAATTTCAAACCTAAAGCACTAAGAAGCTCTAAACCTTCTTTATCACTTTTAGCTGTAGTTGTTATTGTAATGTTTAATCCACGTATACCATTTATTTTTTCATAATCAATTTCTGTAAAAATTATTTGTTCTCTTAATCCTATTGTATAATTTCCATTCCCATCAAACGATTTTTTATTTAAACCACGAAAATCTCTTATTCTTGGAATAGCTATATTAATTAATCTATCTAAAAATTCCCACATACGGTTTCTTCTTAAAGTTACTTTTATTCCAATAGGAAACCCTACACGTAATTTAAAACTAGCAATAGATTTACGTGCTTTTGTTATAATTGGTTTCTGTCCTGTAATTAGTTTTAAATCTTTTTCTGCTTTTTCAATTATTTTTTTATCATTTACTGCTTTCCCCAACCCCATATTTAAAGTAACTTTACTTATATTTGGTATTTGCATTATATTAATATACTTTAATTCTCTCTCTATAATACTCTTCATTTTATTGGCTTTTTATTTTTTTTATAAATACGTATTTTACAACCATTTTTTTCTTTTATAATTACTTTATCCGCTTTACCTTTTTCTGAATTAAATATAGCTATATTTGAATAATTTATTGATGCTTCTTTTTTTATTATACCTCCTATTTTTTTTCCTTTATTTTTTTTATGATACTTTCTTATATTTATTCCTACAACCCAAACTTTATTTTTTATAATCCGTTTTACTTTTCCAATTTTACCTTTTTCTTTCCCAGTTATTACTATTACTTCATCATTACGTTTTATTTTATACATACCTTTTTATAATACCTCAGTTGCCAATGACACAATCTTCATAAATTTTTCTGTACGTAATTCTCTTGTTACAGGGCCAAATATTCTAGTGCCTACAGGCTGTTCTGTAGTATTATTTAATAATACTACTGCATTACTATCAAATCTAATTATTGAACCATCCCTACGTCTTATACCTTTTTTTGTACGTACTACCACTGCTTTCATTACTTGCCCTTTCTTTACTTTTCCTTTAGGTATTGCTTCTTTAACTGTTATTTTTATCAAATCACCTATTTTAGCATACCTACGACGCGACCCTCCTAATACTTTAATACATTGTACTTTTTTTGCTCCACTATTATCTGCTATTTCTAACTTAGTTTGTGTTTGTATCATTTTTCACTTTTTATTTTTCAAAATTTTAATTAAAATCCAAGCTTTTTTTTTAGACAATTTTAAACTTTCTGCACATTCAACTAAATCTCCTATTTCTGCTTTATTTTTTGCATCGTGCACACTTATTTTCTTTGATCTTTTTACATACTTACCATATATTTTATGTTTTATAATCCTTTCTATTAAAACTACAATTGTTTTATTCATTTTATTACTAACTACTTTTCCTTTTATTTTTCTTACTTTTATATTACTTTTCATACTACTCCTACTCTTTACCTAATTTTTCATTAATTTTAGTTTTTAACCTCGCAATATTTCTACGTATCTTTTTAAATAAATGAATTTTATTTACTTGTCCTATTCTTTTTTGCATTCTTAACTTAAATTGTTCATTTAATAATGACAATACTTTTTTTTTTAATTCTTCAATAGATTTTTCTTCATTTTTTTTACTTAACATAACTTACATAATTACCTTTTTAACAAAATTAGTAATAAATGGCATTTTTTGAGATGCTAATTCTAAAGCTTCCTTTGCTACTTCTTCATTTACTCCTTCAATTTCATAAATTATTCTTCCTGGTTTTATTTGTGCTACCCAATATTCCACTGATCCTTTGCCTTTTCCCATACGTACTTCAAGTGGTTTCTTTGTAATTGGTTTATCTGGAAATACACGTATCCAAAGCTTACCACCGCGTTTTACATGCCTAGTAATAGCTCTTCGACCTGATTCTATTTGTCTAGATGTAATCCTACTATTAACTAATGCTTTCATTCCGTATTCACCAAATTTTACATCATTTCCACGATTAGCTATACCTCTATTGCGTCCTTTTTGTTGTTTGCGATATTTCGTCTTTTTAGGCTGTAACATTTTACTCCTTATTTTTTTTATAATATAATGTCTTTACTTCCTCCATACCTCCTAATATTTCTCCTTTAAATACCCATACCTTTATCCCTATTACCCCATAATTAGTAAATGCTTCCTCTTTATAATAATCTATATTTGCTCGTAAAGTATGTAAAGGTACTCTACCCTCTTTATACCATTCTTTTCTAGCAATTTCTGCCCCTCCTAATCTACCTGATAATTTTATTTTAACGCCTTTAGCACCTAATCTCGTTGCATTTTGTACTGCTCTTTTCATAGCACGACGAAACATTACACGGTTTTCCAATTGTACTGCAATATTTTGAGCTATTATTTTAGCGTCTATTTCTGGTTTTTTTATTTCTTCAATTTCAATATGAACTTTTACCCCCATAATTTTATTTACTTCATCTCTTAATTTGTCTACCTCTTCTCCTTTTTTACCAATCACAATCCCTGGTCTAGCTGTATAAATAATAACACTTGCATTATTAGCCGTACGTTCTATACATATCCTACTAATATTAGTAGTAGCATTTTTTAAACGTTTTTCTATAACTTTTCTAACTTTAATATCTTTCTTTAATAATAAAGCATAATTTTTCCGTTCTGCATACCATATTGATAAATGATTTTTTATAATCCCTAATCTCATACCTATTGGATTTACTTTTTTTCCCATTTTTTTACCTATTTTTTTCTTTTACTCTTATATTTATATGACAAGTACGTTTTATAATACTATCATTACGACCTTTAGCTCTTGGTAAATTTCTTTTTAAACTTTTCCCTTCATTTATCCAAATACCAGATATTATTAATTTTTCAATCTTCATACCATTATTTTTTTTTGCATTATACATTACTGATTTTAATGTTTTCTTTATTATATCTGATGCTTTTTTTGATGAAAAATTTAAAATTTCTAATGCTCTATATACTGATTTTCCTCTAATTTGATTAGCTACTAATCTAGCTTTTTGGGCTGATAATCGAACACCACAAAATTTTGCACTTACTTCTTCCATTCTTTTTTACCACTTAATTTTTTATCAGCTATTTGGCGCCCTTTTTTATGATGACCTTTATAAGTCCGCGTAATAGCAAATTCACCTAATTTTCTACCTACCATTTCTTCTGTAATATAAACAGGTATATGTTTTCTACCATTATGGATCGCTATTGTTAATCCTAACATATCAGGTAATATCATAGACCTTCTAGACCAAGTTTTTATTGGTTTTTTTTCATTTTTTTTTAAAGCTTTTTCTATTTTTTCAAAAAGATGTTTATCTATAAAAGGACCTTTTTTTATAGAACGTGGCATATTATAACTTCCTTATATTTTTACGTGTTTTATAACCTTTAGTCGGTTTTCCCCAAGGTGTTACTGGATGTCTTCCTCCACTTGTACGACCTTCCCCACCCCCATGTGGATGATCTACAGGATTCATTGCAACTCCTCTAACTGTTGGACGTATACCTTTCCATCTTTTTACCCCTGCTTTCCCTAATTTACAAAGATTATATTTTGAATTACTTACTTCACCTATGGTTGCACGACAATCTGAATTAATTTTACGTATCTCCCCTGACCGCAAACGTATACTAACATACCTTCCATCTATATCTATAGAACTTACTTGTGCATAATTTCCTGCACTACGAACTAATTGAGCACCTTTGCCTGGTTTTATTTCTACACAATTAATTTTTGTTCCTAAATGAATATGTTTCAATGGTAATGTATTTCCATTTTTTATCGCTACATTCTTTCCTGATTCTATTTTATCCCCTATTTTCATTCCTTTTGTTGAAATAATATAACTTCTTTCTCCATCTTTATATTTTATTAATGCTATCCTTGCATTTCTATTAGGATCATATTCTATTCTTTCAATTAAAGCTGTTATATTATCTTTCTTTCTTTTAAAATCTATTTTTCTATAATATTGTTTATGCCCACCTCCAATATGACGTACAGTAATTCTACCTTTATTATTTCGTCCACCATGTTTTTTTTTTACTTCTATCAACTGCCTTTTTGGCCTACCTTTATATATTTTTCTTTTTTTTAATTTTATAGCATGCCTAATTCCAGCCGATGTAGGTTTTACTTTAACTAATAACGACATTTTTTACTCACCCATTTAAATTTAATTCTTCTATACTTTCACCTTTCAATAATTTTACATATGCCTTTTTATACCTACCTCTTTTCTTTTTTTTTGGTATATTAACTACTCTAACTGCATCTACTTTTTTTCCAAATAATAACTTAACAGCTTTTTTTATTTCTTTTTTTATAGCCTTTTTAGATACTTTAAATACATAGTTACCTTTGGATACTTTTAATAAAGCTTTTTCACTCATATGTGGTCCTAATAAAACTTTTAATAATTTTTCTTTATATCTCATCATTATATCTTTAATTTTTCCTCTAATTTCCGTAAAGCTGATAATGTTATTAATACTTTATCTGTTTTTATAAGAATTAACGGATTTACTGATCTAACATTAATAGTATTAATATTCTGTATATTACGTGAAGCTAATTCAATTTTTTTATCACTTTTTTCCGTTATTATAATACTTTTCAATTTCTTTATATTTAACTCTTCCATTTTACTAATTATTTTTTTTGTTTTTATAATATTAACCTTCATTTCCTTTATTACAATTAATCTTTCTTGACGTATTAATTCAGACATAATTGAACACATTGCTAATCTATACATTTTTCTATTTACTTTATTATAATATTTCTTTTTACTTGCAGCAAAAGTTATACAACCTCCTCTCCATATTGGTGACCTTATACTACCTGCACGGGCCCTTCCTGTTCCTTTTTGCCGCCAAGGTTTTTTCCCTCCACCACTAATGGTTTTATATTTTTTTTGTGCTTTTGTTCCCTGCCTTGAATTTTTGATGTACGATGTTACTACTTGATGAATTAATGACTTTTTAAATTCTCTATCAAATACTTCTTTTGATACTTCTATTTTTTCACTTGTATCTCTAATTTTTAACTTCATTTTTTTATCTTCATTATTTTTTTTATAATTACTTTACTTCCCGAATATCCTGGTACCGCACCTTTTATTATAATTAAATTTAATTCTATATTTATTTTTATAATTTTTAAATTTTTTACTGTTTTTTTATCATTTCCCATTCTACCTGCCATCTTTTTACCTTTAAATACTCTTCCTGGAGTTTGACATTGCCCTGTCGAACCTGCTGTCCGATGAGCAAGTGAATTTCCATGACTCTTATCTTGCGATTTAAATTTCCACCTTTTTATAGTACCTTGATATCCCTTACCTTTAGAAATCCCACTAACATTAACAACTTCATCTATTTTAAAATTCGATACTTTTATTTCATCATTCATACCTATTTTTTTTATATCTTTACTACTTATTCTAAATTCCTTTAATCTTGCTACTTTTTTCTTTTTTAACTTCCCGTCTGTAACTTGTATGGCATTATATCCATCTTTTTTTTTTGTCTTTATATTTACTATCCTATTATGTAATACCTCTATTATAGTAACAGGTATTGATATACCTTTCTCTTTCAATATTATACTCATACCTATTTTTTTTCCAATTACTCCAATCATTTTAATTCCCTACCTTAATTTGTACCTCTACCCCTGCTGATAAATCTAAACCCATTAAGGCATCTACCGTTTTATCTGTTTGTTCTACTATATCTAATAATCTTTTATGCGTACGAATTTCATATTGATCTCGTGCATCTTTATCAACGTGTGGTGATATTAAAATTGTATACCTTTCTATCTTATTTGGTAACGGAATCGGTCCTTTTACTTGTGCTCCAGTACGTTTTGCTGTTTCTACTATTTCTTTAGCTGATTTATCTATTAATATTTTATCAAAAGATTTCAACCTTATACGAATTTTTTGCTTTTTCATCTTTTATCTCTTTTATTCTAAAATTTTAACTACTATTCCTGCTCCTACTGTACGACCTCCTTCTCTAATAGCAAATCTTAAACCTTCTTCCATTGCTATAGGCGCTATTAACTTAATTATCATTTTTACATTATCCCCTGGCATAACCATATCTACGAAATCTTTTAATTCACACGTTCCTGTTACATCTGTAGTTCTAAAATAGAACTGTGGTCTATACCCATTTAAAAACGGTGTGTGTCTACCACCTTCTTCTTTATTTAAAATATAAACCTCTGCTTCAAATTTTGTATGTGGTGTTATTGATCCTGGTTTAGCTAAAATTTGACCTCTTTCAACATCTTCTCTCTTTATTCCACG
The DNA here is from genome assembly GCA_902713755.1 of Candidatus Portiera aleyrodidarum. GTDB lineage: Bacteria > Pseudomonadota > Gammaproteobacteria > Johnevansiales > Johnevansiaceae > Portiera > Portiera aleyrodidarum_C. The sequence continues at coordinate 123,816 of LR744089.1, forward strand.
TAATAAAGCTCCTATATTTTCTCCTGCACGACCTTCATCGAGTAGTTTTCTAAACATTTCTATTCCTGTAACTGTTGTTTTTATAGTTTCTTTTAATCCTATTATTTCAACTTCTTCTCCTGTTTTTATTATACCCCGATCTACTCTACCTGTTACTACTGTTCCTCTTCCTGATATTGAAAATACATCTTCGATTGGCATTAAAAAGTGTTTGGTTATAGCACGTTCTGGTAATGGTATATAATTATCTAATGATTCTACTAATTTTATTACTGAACTTTTTCCCATACCTTTGTCATCTTTACCTTCTAACGCCATTAAAGCCGAACCTATTATTATTGGTGTCTTTTCCCCTGGAAACTCATATTCTGATAGTAATTCTCTAATTTCTATTTCTACCAATTCTAATAGTTCTTTATCATCTACTAAATCTGCTTTATTTAAATAAACTACAATATATGGCACCCCTACTTGCCGTGCTAATAATATATGTTCTCTTGTTTGAGGCATAGGTCCATCAGAGGCTGAACATACTAATATAGCTCCATCCATTTGAGCGGCACCTGTTATCATATTTTTTATATAATCCGCATGTCCCGGACAATCTACATGTGCATAATGTCTTTTTTTTGATTCATATTCTACATGAGCTGTCGCTATTGTTATACCTCTTTCCTTTTCTTCTGGTGCATTATCTATTGTATCAAATTTTCTCCATTCCCCGCCATATATTTCTGATGATACACGAGTTAATGCTGCTGTTAATGTTGTTTTACCATGATCTACATGTCCAATTGTACCAACGTTTACATGTTCTTTAGACCTATTAAATTTTTCTTTAGCCACTAATATAACCCTCTTTATTCTTTTTTATAACTTCTCTACTTACTATATCTGGTGCTTCATCATATTTTTCAAATTTCATTGTATAACTTGCTCTCCCTTGAGTGGTAGATCTTAAATCTGTTGCATAACCAAACATTTCACCTAATGGTACCATAGCGTTTATAATTTTTCCATAATAATTATCTTCCATACTTTGTATAATCCCTCTTCTACGATTTAAATCACCTACTACCTCTCCCATAAATTTTTCTGGTGTTATTATTTCTACTCTCATTATTGGTTCTAATAACACTACTTCAGCTTTCATTGCTCCTTCTTTAACTGCTATAGATGATGCTATTTTAAAAGCATTTTCATTCGAATCTACTTCATGGTAAGATCCATCAAATACTGTTACTTTAACATCTATCATTGGATATCCAGCTAATACACCATTTTTTAATTGATCAACCGCACCTTTTTCTATAGCTGGTATATATTCTTTAGGTATTGCTCCTCCTACTATTTCTGAATTAAACTTAAATTTTCTTTCTTTGTCTTCTTTGTCTTCTTTGTCTTCTTTGTTTTCTTTGTTTTCTTTGTTTTCTTTGTTTTCTTTGTTTTCTTTGTCTAACGGCTCTATACGTAACCAAACATGTCCATATTGACCTCTACCTCCTGATTGTCTAATAAATTTTCCTTCTTGTTTTACTACCTTTTTTATTGTTTCACGATATGCTACTTGAGGTTTACCTATATTTGCTTCTACTTTAAACTCTCTACGCATCCTATCTACTATAATATCAATATGCAATTCCCCCATTCCTGATATTATTGTTTGACCATTTTCCTTATCATAATTTACTTTTAAAGAAGGATCTTCTTTTTCTAATTTATTAAGACCACTAATCATTTTTTCTTGATCATCTTTATATTTAGGTTCTATTGCAACTGATATTACTGGTTCTGGAAAATCTATTCTTTCTAATATAATATTTTTTTCCATAGAACAAAGTGTATCACCTGTAGTTGTTTCTTTTAAACCTACGCACGCTGCTATATCCCCTGCTAATATTTCTTTAATTTCTTCCTTATAATTTGCATGCATTTGAACTATTCTTCCAATACGCTCTTTTTTTTCTTTTACTGAATTATATACTTTATCTCCTGATTTTATTTTTCCTGAATATACTCTAACAAATGTTAAATTTCCTACATATGAATCTGTCGCTATTTTAAAAGCTAAAGCTGCAAAACTTGCCTTATCATCTGCCATATAATTTTTTATATCTGCTTTTTTTATTAATATTTTTTCTTTCCCTTTTAAAATATCAATATCTAAAGGTGATGGTAAATATTCTATTACTGCATCTAATAATGCTTGAATACCTTTATTTTTAAAAGCCGATCCACATGTTACTAAAACAATTTCATTGTTTAATGTTCGAATACGTAAACCCTTTTTTATTAATTTATTAGATAATTTACCTTCTTCTAAATATTTTTCTAATATACTTTCATCTGCTTCTGCCGCTATTTCTAATATTTTTTCATTATATTTTTTTGATATATTTTTTAAGTTTTCTGGTATTTCTACTATTTCATATTCCATTCCCTTTTTCTTTTCACGCCATGAAATTGCTTTCATTTCAATTAAATCTATTATCCCTTTAAATTTTTTTTCTACACCCCAATTTAATTGTATTGGAACAGCTTTACAATTTAATCTATCTTCAATTTGCTTTACAACACTTAAATAATCCGCTCCTTGTCTATCCATTTTATTTATAAAAACTATACGTGGTACTTTATATTTATTTGCTTGTCTCCATACTGTTTCTGTTTGAGATTGAACTCCTGATGACCCACATAATACTACTATTGCTCCATCCAATACTCTTAACGACCTTTCAACTTCTATAGTAAAATCAACATGTCCTGGAGTATCAATTATATTAATTCTATGATCTTTATATTGTCCTTTCATTCCTTTCCAAAATGTAGTTACTGCTGCTGATGTTATAGTTATACCTCTTTCTTGTTCTTGTTCCATCCAATCTGTAGCTGCCGTCCCTTCATGAACTTCTCCCAATTTATGCGACCTCCCTGTATAGTATAATATTCTTTCTGTAGTTGTGGTTTTTCCTGCATCAACGTGTGCAATTATTCCTATATTTCTATATCTATTTATAGATGTTTTTCTCGACACAATACTATCTCCTAAAACCTATAATGTGCAAATGCTTTATTAGCTTCTGCCATCCTATGTACCTCTTCTTTTTTTTTAACTGCTACACCTTTCCCATCTATTGCATCTAATATTTCTTCATATAATCTGTTTTCCATTGTTTTTTCTTTTCTTTCTCTTGATGCTTTAACTAACCATTTCATTGCTAATGTATCTCTTCTTGAAGATCTTATTTCTACTGGGATATTATAATTCGCTCCACCTATCCGTCTTGATTTTACTTCAACCATAGGTTTTATACTCTCTAATGCTTTTTCAAATATACTTATTGCTATTTTTTTTTTTAATTTTTTATTTATTTTATTTAATGCACCATAAACTATGCGCTCAGCCAATGTTTTTTTCCCATTCACCATTATATGGTTTATAAATTTAGCTAATATTACACTTTTAAATCTATTATCTGGTTTTATTTCTCTTTTCCTTGCTATCTTCCGTCTTGCCATTCTTTTTTTTAACCTCTTTTTCTTTTAGTTCCATATTTTGAACGTGAACTTTTTCTATTTTTTACCCCAAATGTATCTAACGCACCTCTTATTGTATGATATCTTACCCCTGGTAAATCTTTTACCCTGCCTCCTCTTATTAAGACTACAGAATGTTCTTGAAGATTATGTCCTTCACCTCCTATATAAGATGTTACCTCAAAACCATTAGTTAATCTAACTCTACATACTTTTCTTAAAGCAGAATTTGGTTTTTTTGGTGTTGTTGTATAAACCCTTGTACAAACTCCTCTTCTTTGTGGACCTGATTGTAATGCTGGTACATCACTTTGCTTTTTTGTTTTTATACGTTTTTTTCTAATTAATTGATTTATTGTTATCATTTTTTTGTCTTTTTTTATTATAATTTTATTTTTTTTTTATGTCAAACAATATTCTTATAATGCTTTTTTCCTACGACGTTCATTGTGATATGCTAAACCTGTTCCTGCTGGAATTAATCTACCTACTACTACATTTTCTTTTAAACCTCTTAACTTATCATATCTTCCTTTAACTGCTGCTTCTGTTAAAACACGTGTTGTTTCTTGAAATGATGCTGCTGAAATAAATGATTCCGTTGCTAATGATGCTTTAGTAATTCCTAGTAATATTCTTTCATATATAATTATTTTTTTTTTCAATTTATATAATTTTCTATTTTCTTCTAAAACCGATACTACTTCTACTTGATCACCTTTAATAAAATTACTATCTCCTGAATCTATGATTTTTACTTTACGTAACATTTGTCTTACTATAACTTCAATATGTTTATCATTTATTACAACACCCTGTAATCTATATACTTCTTGTATTTCATTTATAATATACTTTGATAACTCCTCTACCCCTAATAAACGTAATATATCATGTGGATTACTTGGGCCATCAGAAATTACTTCTCCTTTCTCTACTTTATCCCCTTCAAAAACACTTATTTGCCGGCCTTTATTAATTAATATTTCTTTGTTTTCCCCGCTTTCTTCTGAATTTATTATTATTCTACGTTTACCTTTTGTTTCCTTTCCAAATTTTATTATCCCTGTTATTTCTGACATTATTGCATATTCTTTTGGTTTTCTTGCTTCAACTAAATCAGCTACACGAGGTAAACCTCCTGTTATATCTTTATTTCCTAATGCTTCTACAGGAATTCTTGATATTATTTCACCTACCCCTATTTTAATACCATTTTCTACTGAAATCAAAGCCTTACCTGGTAAACTATATTGAACTGGTGTATTATAACCTGGTAATGATATTTCCTTCCCTTCTTCATCTTGTAACCTAATTCTTGGTCTTTTATCTCTACCTGATACTGGTCGACTACCTACGTCTAAGATTTCTATAGAAGATATCCCTGTCATTTCATCTACAGTACTATGCATCGTTAACCCTTCTTCCATTTCAATAAACTTTATATATCCTGATACCTCTGAAATAATTGGATGTGTATGAGGATCCCAATTAGCTATTATTGTACCAGCGGTAACCAAATTTCCTTCTCTAATATTTACTTCTGTACCGTATGGTAATCTATAATATTCCTTTTCTCTACCTTTTTTATCTACTAAAACTATGGCGCTATTTTTAGAAACAACTATTAATTTTTTATCATTTCTTTCTACTGCTTTCATGTTATGAAACCTTATTATACCACCATACTTAACTTGAACATTATCTTTTATTAGAGTGCGTGATGCTGCCCCACCAATATGAAAAGTACGCATCGTTAATTGAGTACCTGGTTCTCCTATAGATTGCGCTGCTATTACGCCTACTGATTCTCCAATATTTACTAAATTTCCTCTCGATAAATCTCTACCATAACACATTACACAAACACCATATAAAGTTTCACAATTTATTATACTACGTACAAACACTTCATCTATTCCTAGTCTATATATTTTATTACACCATTCTTCATCTAATAATGTACCTGCTTTTATTAATACTTTCCCCTTTAAATCTAAAATATTTTTTGCTAATATTCTACCTAATATTTTTTCAGTTATTGATACTATTATATCCCCTCCTTCTATTACTGAATACATTAATAAACCCTCTTGTGTATTACAATCTATTTCCGTTATCACTACATCTTGTGCTACATCTACTAATCTTCTTGTTAAATATCCTGAATTCGCTGTTTTTAATGCTGTATCCGCTAAACCTTTTCTAGCACCATGAGTTGATATAAAATATTGTAATACATTTAATCCTTCACGAAAATTTGCTGTTATAGGAGTTTCAATAATAGACCCATCTGGTTTTGTCATTAAACCACGCATTCCGGCCAATTGTCTAATTTGAGCCGCACTTCCTCTTGCTCCTGAATCTGCCATAATAAATACACTATTAAAAGATTCTTGTTCAACTTTTTTTCCTAATTTATCTATTACAACATTTTTAGATATCCCTTTCATCATAGCTTTTGCTACTTTATCATTAGCTTTTGACCAAATATCAATAACTTTATTATATTTTTCTCCTAATGTTACAAGCCCATAAATATATTGTTTTCCTATTTCTTTTACTTCTTTTTCAGCTTTATTTATTATATATTCTTTTGAACTCGGTATAATAAAATCATTAACTCCAATTGATGCACCTGACCAAGTAGCTAAGTTAAAACCTGTATACATAAGTTTATCTGCTAATTTAACAGCTTCTTTTAATCCAATATTTCTATAAACCAAATTAATTAATTTAGATATTACTTTTTTTTTCATAGGTCTATTTATTAATTCAAAACTCATTCCCTTAGGCAACATACTATATAAAACAGCACGACCTACAGTAGTACTTCGTATTGATGTCTGTTTAATTAATTTTTGTTTTTCATCTTTTATCCAATCTGTTAACCTTACTTTAATACGAGCATGTAAATCCACTGTTTTATTGCTATAAGCTAATTCAACTTCGCTTATATTAGAAAATATCATCCCTTCACCTTTTACATTACATTTATCCCTTGTCATATAATATAACCCTAACACTACATCTTGCGATGGTACAATGATAGGTTCTCCACTTGCTGGAGATAATAAATTATTTGTTGACATCATTAATTCTCTAGCTTCTAATTGTGATTCCAATGTCAATGGTACATGTACTGCCATTTGATCACCATCAAAATCTGCATTATATGCTGCACATACTAATGGATGTAATTGTATTGCTTTACCTTCTATTAAAATTGGCTCAAACGCTTGAATACCTAATCTATGTAATGTAGGGGCTCTATTCAATAACACTGGATGTTCACAAATTACATCTGCTAATATATCCCATACCTCTGGTACTTCTTTTTCAACCATTTTTTTTGCTGCTTTTATTGTTGCTGCGTGTCCATTTCTTTGTAGTTTTGAATATATAAACGGTTTAAATAATTCTATAGCCATTTTTTTTGGTAAACCACATTGATTTAATCTTAAATTAGGACCTACTGTAATTACTGATCTTCCTGAATAATCTACACGTTTACCTAATAAATTTTGACGAAATCTTCCCTGTTTCCCTTTTATGATATCTGCTAATGATTTTAACGGTCTTTTATTTGAACCTATAATTGCTCTTCCTCTTCTACCGTTATCTAATAACGCATCTACTGCTTCTTGCAACATTCTTTTTTCATTACGAATAATAATTTCTGGAGCTTTTAATTCAATTAATCTTTTTAATCTATTATTCCTATTAATAACACGCCTATATAAATCATTTAAATCTGACGTTGCAAATCTTCCACCATCCAATGGTACTAATGGTCTTAAATCTGGAGGTAATATAGGTAAAACCTCTAAAATCATCCAACTAGGTTTATTTCCTGATTTTTTAAATGATTCTATTAATTTTAACCTTTTCGATAATCTTTTCATTTTATTTTCTGAATTAACTTCTTTTATTTCTTTTCTTAATTTCTCTATTTCTTCTACTAAATCTATATCTTCTAATAATTTTTTTATAGCTTCTGCACCCATTATTGCATTAAATTCATCACCATATTCTTCTATTGCTTCAAAATATTTTTCTTCATTTAATAATTGACCTTTCTTAAGATTTGTCATCCCTGGTTCTATCACTACAAAAACTTCAAAATATAAAATTCTTTCTATATCTCTTAACGTCATATCTAATAACATTCCTATACGACTTGGTAATGATTTTAAAAACCATATATGCGCTACAGGAGATGCTAACTCTATATGACTCATTCTTTCTCTACGCACACATGTTTTAGTAACCTCTACACCACATTTTTCACATATTATTCCTCGATGTTTCATTCTTTTATATTTACCACAAATACATTCATAATCTTTTATAGGACCAAATATTTTTGCACAAAATAATCCATCTCTTTCTGGTTTTAATGTACGATAATTAATTGTTTCTGGTTTTTTTACCTCACCATATGACCATGATCTTATCATTTCTGGAGAAGCTAATGAAATTTTTATTGCATCAAATTCTTCATAATATGTTTTAGATTTTATTTTTTTTACCAACTCCTTCATAATTTTTCCCCACCCCCCATTTTTTTTTTCATTCCTTTTCTACATCTATACCTAATGATCTTATTTCTTTTACTAACACATTAAATGATTCTGGCATACTAGCCTGCATTGTGTAATCTCCATCTACAATACTTTTATACATTTTTGTACGTCCACCTACATCGTCTGATTTTACTGTTAACATTTCTTGTAAGGTATATGCAGCGCCATAAGCTTCTAATGCCCATACTTCCATTTCACCAAACCTTTGTCCTCCAAATTGAGCTTTTCCACCTAATGGTTGTTGAGTTACTAATGAATATGATCCTGTTGAACGGGCATGCATTTTATCATCGACTAAATGATTTAATTTTAACATATACATATAACCTACTGTTACTTTTCTATCAAATTTTTCTCCTGTACAACCATCCCATAATTTTACTTGTCCCGATTCTGTAACACCTGCCATTTTTAATAATCCTTTTATTTGTTGTTCTGTTGCGCCATCAAATACAGGAGATGCTATAGGTACGCCTTTTGATAATTTCTTTGCTAATATTATTATTTCCTCATCATTTAAACTTTCTAAGTTTTCTTTACAGCCCCCTGTTGTATTATAAATTTTATTTATTAATTTTCTTATTTCTTTTACCTTACTTATTTTTTTTAACATTTTTTTTATTTTTATACCTAACATATGAGCAGCCATTCCTAAATGTGTTTCTAAAATTTGTCCAACATTCATACGTGACGGTACACCTAAAGGATTAAGTACTATATCTACTGGTTCACCTTTTTCATCAAAAGGCATATCTTCTATAGGCTTAATAGCAGATATTACTCCTTTATTTCCATGTCTACCTGCCATCTTATCTCCTGGTTGTATCTTTCTTTTTATCGCTAAAAAAACTTTTACGATTTTTAAAATTCCTGGTGCTAAATCATCACCTTGAATTAATTTTCTTTTTTTTTCTATAAAATACCTTTCCTTTTCTTCATGTATTTTTTCTATTTGCTCTTTAGTTTTTTTTATTTTTTTATTTAATTCATCATCTTTCATTCTTAATTTATACCATTTTCTATAATTTATTTTTTTTAAATACTCATCATTTATAATATCACCTTTTTTTATATTTGGTCCTTTTAATGCTTCTTTACCTTTTATTACTACTTTTAATCTTTTTATTGTTGCTTCTTCTGTAATACGAAATGCTTCTTTTAAATCCTTACTTATTTCTTCTATTTTCCTTTTTTCAATTTCTCTTGCTCTTAAATCTTTTTTTATTCCATCTCTTGTAAATATTTGTACATCTATTACTGTTCCTATAGTTCCTGTAGTTGCACGTAAAGATGTATCTTTTACATCTGATGCTTTATCTCCAAATATGGCACGTAATAATTTTTCTTCTGGTGTTAATTTCTTTTCACCTTTAGGTGTTACTTTACCTACTAAAATATCTCCTGCTTTTATTTCTGCTCCGATATAAACTATTCCTGATTCATCTAATTTACTTAACGATGCTTCACTTACATTAGGTATATCTGATGTTATTTCTTCAGGACCTAACTTTGTGTCACGAGATATACAATTAACTTCTTGAATATGAATAGTAGTAAATCTATCTTCTTTTACTACTCTTTCTGAAATTATAATAGAATCTTCATAATTATAACCATTCCAAGGCATAAACGCTATTCTCATATTTTGTCCTAAAGCTAAATCTCCTGTGTCTACCGCTGTACCATCCGCTAAAATATCTCCTACTTCTATTTTATCTCCTTCATTTACTATTGTTCTTTGATTTTGACATGTATTTTGATTTGAACGCATATATTTTTTTAAATTATATATATCTACACAATATTCATTTTCATTTAATTCCTTTTCATTTACACGAATAACAATTCTCTTTGCATCTACAACTTCTACAATACCACTACGTTTCGCCTTTATACATACCCCTGAATCTTTTGCTACTACTCTTTCCATCCCTGTACCTATTAATGGTTTTTGAGCTATTAAAGTTGGAACTGCTTGTCTTTGCATATTCGAACCCATTAATGCCCTATTAGCATCATCATGTTCTAAAAATGGAATTAAAGCAGCCGCTACAGAAACTATTTGACATGGTGAAACATCCATTAAATTTACTTTATCTGTTTGCATAAAAGTTGTTTCACCTTTATTTCTTACTTGTACTAACTCATCTTTTAATTCTTCTTTTTTATTCACTATTGCCGAAGCTTGTGCTATTACATATTCTGATTCTTCTATTGCAGATAAATGGATTACTTCCTTCGTAACTTTACTTTTTAATACTTTTCTATATGGTGTTTCTAAAAATCCATATTTATTTATTTTACTATATGTCGCTAAAGAATTTATTAACCCTATATTTGGGCCCTCTGGGGTTTCTATAGGACATAATCTTCCATAATGAGTTGAATGTACATCACGAACTTCAAACCCTGCTCTATCTCGTGTTAATCCCCCCGGTCCTAAAGCCGAAATCCTTCTTTTATGAGTTATTTCAGCTAAAGGATTAGTTTGATCCATAAACTGGGATAATTGACTTGAAATAAAAAACTCTTTCATAGCCGCTGTAATTGGTTTTACATTAATTAAATCTTTAGGCCTTATTTTTTCATCTGATTCTGTTATAATTAACCTTTCTCTTATTGATTTTTCTACACGCAATAATCCTGCTTTAAAATTATTTTCTGCCATTTCTCCAACACTACGAATCCGTCTATTTCCTAAATGATCTATATCATCTATTTCACCAAAACCATTTCTAATTTTTATTAATTCTTTTATCACATCTATTATATCATCGGCACTTACTATTCCACTACCTTTCTTATTTTCTCTATTTAATCTACTATTAAACTTCATTCTTCCAACTTCGGACAGATCATATCTTTCAATAGATAAAAATAAACTTTTAAATATTAATTCTGCTGCATCTTTATTTGGTGGTTCTCCTGGCCTCATAATACTATATATTTCCAATATTGCTTCCATTTGTGAATTTGTTGTATCTATTTTTAATGTATCTGATATAAAAGAACCTGTATCCAAATCATTTGTATATAATGTATTTATTTTTTTTACTTTATTTTTTAATAATTTGTTTAATTTTTCTAAATTTATTTTAGTATTACTATTACATATATTTTCTTTTGTTTTTTTATTTATTTGTTTATTAACTAATATTTTTCCTATTAAATATTCTATTGGTACTTTTAAGTTTTTTATTTTTAATTCTTTTAATTTTAAAATATTTTTTTTAGTAACCCTACAACCTTCTTCTACTATAATTTTATTCAATTTATGATCTACTATATTAAAACTTGCTACTTCACCTCTTAATTTATAAGGATTAAAATTTTCCCAATAAATATTATTTTTATCTTCAATATTAAAAACATTTATTTCAAAAAAACTTTTTAATATTTTTTCATTAGTTAAACCGAAAGCACGTAACAATACTGTTACAGGTATTTTTTTTCTTCTATCTATTCTTACATAGATATTATCACGTTGATCAAATTCAAAATCCAACCACGAACCACGATAAGGTATTATTCTTGCTGTAGCAATTAATTTACCTATTGAATAACTTTTATTTTGATCATAATCAAAAAATAGCCCCGGACTTCTGTGTAATTGTGACACCACTACACGTTCTGTTCCATTTATTACAAATGTACCATCTTTGGTTATTAATGGTATATCACCCATATATACTTCTTGTTCTTTTATATACTTTATAATTCTTTGTTTTTCTATTTCATCAAATATAACTAATCTCATTTTAACACGTAAACTTGTATAAAATGTCATTCCTCTTATTTGACATTCTTTCACATCAAATACTGGCTTCATTAATTTATAATCCACATATTCTAATATAGCTTTTCCAGATAAACTTTTTATAGGAAATATTGAATTTAATGCTGCATTTATTCCTATATTTCTTTTTTTTTCATTTTTTATTTCACTTTGTAAAAATTTTTTATATGATTCCAATTGAATTGATAACAAATAAGGCACATCCATAATATGAGGTATTTTACCAAATTTTTTACGAATACATTTTTTCTCAGTATATGAATAAACCATCTATAATATACTCCTCAACTTCATTTATATTTTTTACTTATCTTATTTACTTTATTTCTACTTTTGCACCAACACTTTCTAATTTTTTTTTATTTTTTTCAGCATCCTCTTTAGATAAAGCTTCTTTTATTGTTACAGGTGCACTTTCTACTTTTACTTTAGCTTCTTTTAACCCTAATCCTGTTAATTCACGTACAATTTTTATTACACCAATTTTTTTATCACCTATTGATTTTAATATTAAATCAAATTCTAACTTTTCTTCTTTTTTTTCTTCTTTTTTTTCTTTTTTCTTATTATTAAATATATATTCTTTTTTTATCTTAAATCTTTTTTCCATTTCGGCCACTAACTCTATAACTTCTAATACATTCATTTTAGATAATATTTCTATAATCTCTTCTTTCTTCATTTTTATAATTCCTTTTTTTTTTCTTTTATTAAAAACATTAATATATATATTATCTTGCCTATTGTACTTATTTTTAACATATTCATTATATTTAATAATATTTCTTTTCTTTCAGATATTTTTATATTTCCTAATATTTTTCTTTTATCTTTTTTTATTATTTTACCTTCATAAACTAATGTTTTTATTTTTTCTTCTTTTAATTTTAATTTTTTCCATAACACTAAACTATCATTTATATTTTTTTTAGAAAAACATAACATTATCTGCCCTTTTATATAATCTTTTAAACCTTCATATTTTGTTCCTTTTATTGCTTTTATAAATAATCTATTTCTTATAACATATAATTTCACATCTATTTTATTTGCTTTGATATGTAATTCATTCATAATTTTTGAATTAATATCTTTATACTTTACTACCATTATAGATATTGATTCTATTATATTTTTATTTATTTTTTTTATTATTAATTCTTTTTTTTTTAAACTTTTTTTCAAACTCTTACTCCTTAATTTTCTATATTTCTATATTCACTTTTATCAATAATTAATCCTGGACCCATTGTTGTCGATATATATATTTTTTTTATATCTTTTATATTTCCAACTGTTTTGTTTTTTAATATATCTTTTATTAAAACATTAAAATTTTTTTTTATTTCTTTTATCGAAAAATTTATTTTTCCTATAACTGTATTTATTATACCATTTTTATCTACACAATAATTGATTTTTCCTTTTTTTATTTCTTTTACTTTTTTTAATATATCTTTAGTAATATTTTCTTTAATCATTAATACTGGAGGATATTTTATATCTTCTCCTATTTTTTTTACACTTTCTGATTCACATAAAATATAATTAATTTGTTTTTTATTTTTTTTTATTTCATCAACACATAGTATATCTATACCTAATATTTTTTCTTTATCTTTAATTTCATTATTTTTTACAAACACAATTTTTTTTTTATTATTCTCTAATCCATATGGTATATATATGTTATTTTTTATTACTTTTTTTACATTTCTTCCTAACTTTATTACTATTTCTACAGTTTCACAAAACTTTACTAAACTAGTTTTTTTTAAGTTTTCTATAGCTTCCTTTAATTTATATTTTTTTTTATTATGTAAAATATTTATTATTTTTTTTCTTTTTGAAATCTTTCCCATCTTTTTTTATTCCTCTTTTATTTCTAAACCCATACTTTTTGCTGTACCTTTTATACATTTTATTGCCGATTTTATTTTTATTACATTCATATCTTTCATTTTCGTTTTTGCTATTTCTTTTATTTGTTTTTTTGTTATTTTTCCTACTTTTTTTTTATTATTTTCACTCGATCCTTTTTCTATACCAATAATTTTTTTTAATAAATTTGATACTGGGGGATTTTTTATAATAAAAGTAAAACTTCTATCGGAATATATATTTATTATTACTGGTATTGGTAAACCCTTTTCTATATTTTTAGTTTCTAAATTAAATTTTTTACAAAATTCCATTATATTTATTCCTTGTTGTCCTAATCTAGGTCCTATTGGAGGACTAGGATTTGCTTTACCTGCTTCAACTTGTATTTTAACTACATTAATTATTTTTTTTTTATCAATCATTTTAAATATCCTTAATTACTTTATAAAATTCTAATTCTACTGGCGTTGATCTACCAAAAATTAAAACACTTACTTGTAATTTATTTTTTTCATAATTTATTTCTTCTACAATACCTGTAAAATCTGTAAAAGGACCTTCTATCACTCTTACTCTTTCTCCTAAATTAAATTTATTTTTATCAATATTTTTTTTTATATTACTTAATATTTTTTTTAATTCATTTTTTTTTATAACTTCAGGTTTTATTACATTGGCTCCTATAAATCTAACTACTCTTTTTGTTTCATTAACTAAATTCCATGTTTTATCATTTAATTCCATTTCTAATAATATATATCCTGGATAATATTTACGTTCACTTTTACGTATTTTCCCTGATATCTTTTCAATTTTTTTTTCTAAAGGTACTATCATCTTTCCAAATGATGTTTCTAATTTATATATTTTTATTCTATTTTTTAAATCACTTATAACTTTTGTTTCATAACCTGAATATATATTTACTACATACCATCTTTTTTTCACTTTTTTTCCCTTTAACTAGTTTTTATTTATAATAATTGCTATTAATCCACTAATTAAAGTATCTAATATCCATATTATTATACTTAATATAAATATTACTAATACAACTACTATTGTTGTTTTTATTATTTCTTTTTTTTTTGGCCACACTACACTTTTTATTTCTTTTTTTGCATTTTTTCCTAAAATTCTTAATTCTTTTCCTTTTACAGTAATTAACATTACATATATACTTAAACTATATAATAATAAATATATATATTTATTATTTTTTAATAAATATATTGCAATTAATATATTTATTATAGAAAATAACCACTTTAAATAATCATACTTTTTATTTTTTATCATCTTTTTGTCCTATTTCAGGCCAGGAGGGACTTGAACCCCCAACCTTCGATTTTGGAGACCGCTGCTCTACCAATTAAGCTACTGACCTTACTTTCAGCTCATGAACGGAATTGAACCGTCGACCTCACCTTTACCAAAGGTGGGCTCTACCACTGAGCTACATGAGCAATTTCTTAGCGAACAACGGGAATCGAACCCGTATCATCAACTTGGAAGGCTAATGTTTTACCATTAAACTATGTTCGCCTTTTTGGAGAGAGAAGGATTCGAACCTTCGAAGCTTTCGCGGCAAATTTACAGTCTGCTCCCTTTGTCCACTCAGGTATCTCTCCAATATTTATTTAATGTTTTTTTACATCAATAAATATCATTAAATTAAAACAAATAACAATAAATATTGATATTAAAAATATTTTTTTAGTAAACACTTCAACTCTCTCACTTTTATAATTTAATATCGCTATTAATAACCAATAAATACTAATTAATGTCATTAAACTTAAATACATATATCCAGCATAACCATTTAAAAATAACATTATTTCTGCAATTATAAATAATATAATATATATTATTATATGTATTTTTGTTATTAATAAACCTTTACTTATTGGAAATATTGGTATTTTAGCTAACATATATTCCTTTTTTTTTAATATAGCAATTGAATATGAATGTGGAATTTGCCATAACCAATAAATTAATAAAATTATTATTGCCGCTAAATCTATTTTATTTCTAATAGCACAATATCCCATTAGTGGAGGAATTGATCCAGACAAACTACCTATTAAAGTACTATATGCAGAATTTCTTTTATAATATAAACTATACATTAATATATATATTACTATTCCTATTAATGATAAACATATCACTAATATATTTGTTATTTTATAAAGTATTATTATACCTATAATTAATAATATATAAGCATAATTTATAGCCTTTTTTATAAAACTAAATTCTTTTACTAATACTCTAGTTTTTGTTCTTAACATTATACTATCAATATCTAAATCTATATAATTATTTATAATACAACTGGCTGCTATAATTAATATTATACCTAATAAACTTCCTACTAATATTTTTATATTCCATTTATAAGATAAAAAAATTCCCCCTAATATAGATATTAAATTTCCTATAATAATTTTAGGTTTTATTATTAAAAAATATTTATTTACCATTTATATTATACATAATCCATAATGAACCACCTATTATTATAATAATTATTATTAATGTAAATAATAAAGATCCAATATATATATTTTTATCTAATATAGATATTTCTTTTATATTTATAAAATATATCAATTGAACAATTATTTGTATTATTTGAAATAATACAATTATTATTTTTATTACTAATATTGTAAATATTAGTTTTAATACAACAATATATGCTAATATTGTTAATATTAATGATATTATAAATCCAATTATACAATCTTTTATATGCTTGTCATTTAAATAATTCATATTACCCTATTACCCCTATTAAATATACTAATGTGAAAATACAAACCCATATTATATGTAAAAAATGCCAAAAAATACTTAAACATAATAAACTCGTTTTATTTTTTATATTTAACCCTTTTAACAAAATATTTATTAATAAACATATCCCCCAATATATTCCTATTATAATATGTATACAATGTGTTCCTATTAATGTAAGATACGCTGAAATACAACTGCTTGTTTTCGGTGTAAATCCTTGATTTATTAAATTCATAATTTCTTTCATTTCTAAACTTACAAATATTAAACCTAATAATAAAACTATTAATAAATTAAATACAATTTTTTCTTTTTTTAAAACTAATACTACTATACCTATAATAAAACTACTTAATAATAATATTAATGTTTCTATATTTACCATATACATATTATACATATTCATATTATACATATTATGTTTTTTACTTAATAAAACATATACAGCAAATATTACAGAAAATAATATACAATCACTTAAAATATATATCCAAAAACCTAATAATATTTTCTTTTCACTTACATTGTCTATTTTATACATTTTTTATACCAGTTTTAACTTATATAAATCTTTTTTCATTTTTTTTTATTTCCTCTACATTTATATAATAATATTTATTTTTACTATATATATAAAACAGATAGGTAATTATTATTCCTATAAATCCTACAATAGATAACCACCAAATATACCAAACCATTGAAAAACTAAAAATTAAACTAAATAAAGAAATTATAAAAGCTTTACTAGTATCTTTAGGCATTTTTATTTTTTTATATTTATTTTTTTTTACATATTGTCTTTTTTTTCTAACCCAAACATTATCCCTATCAATCACCTTTGGTATATTTGCAAAATTATAACTTTGAGGAGGAGAAGATATACTCCATTCTAAGGTTCTTCCATTCCACATATCACCTGAATAATCTTTATTTTTATCTTTTTCTATTATACTTCTAATTAATTGTAATATTTGACCAATTATTCCCAATAAAATTATTATTGTTCCAAACATTGCTATTAATAATAATATATGCCAAATATTATTATTATAATAACTTACTCTTCTTGTCATTCCTAATAACCCCAAAATATATAAAGGAACAAATGCTACAAATAAACCTATTAACCAACAAAAAACTGTATATTTCCCTAGTTTTTCATTTAATTTAAAACCAAATATTTTAGGAAACCAATAATTTAAACCTGCTAAATATCCAAATATTACACCTCCTATTATTACATTGTGAAAATGCGCTACTAAAAATAAACTATTGTGTAATAAAAAATCTACCCCAGGTATAGATAATAATACTCCTGCCATCCCTCCTATACTAAACGCTATTAAAAACCCTACTGTCCATAACATTGGAATACTACATTCGATTTTTCCTTTATAAATTGTAAATAACCAATTAAAAATTTTTACTCCTGTTGGTATTGAAATTATCATAGTAGATATACCAAAAAATGCATTTACATCTGCACCTGCACCCATTGTAAAAAAATGATGCAACCACACTATAAATGATAATCCTGTTATTACACTAGTAGCATATACTAAAGATTTATAACCAAATAACCTTTTTTTACAAAAAGTAGCTACTACTTCGGAAAATATTCCAAATGCAGGTAAAATTAATATATACACTTCTGGATGTCCCCATGCCCAAATAAGATTTACATACATCATTGGGTTTCCACCAAAATGATTAGTAAAAATTTGCATATCTAAATATCTATCTAATGTTAATAAACAAATCGTAGCCGTTAATATAGGAAACGACATAATTATTAAAATATTACTACATAATATTGTCCATGTAAAAATAGGTAATCTCATAAAGTACATTCCTGGTGCACGCATTTTTATTATTGTTACTAAAAAATTTATACCTGATATTAACGTTCCTATACCTGATACCTGTAAACTCCATATCCAATAGTCTACCCCTACTCCTTTACTAAATTCTATCCCAGATAATGGTGGATACGATAACCACCCTGTTGAAGCAAATTCCCCTATAAATAAAGAAATATTAATTAATATACCTGAAAATACTGTTAACCATAAACTTAATGAATTTAAAAAAGGAAACGCCACATCTCTTGCACCAATTTGTAATGGAACTATTATATTCATTAAACCAAACATAAAAGGCATCGCCATAAAAAATATCATTATTACACCATGTACTGTAAAAATTTGATCATAATGATATGAAGGTAAATACCCTATATTATCTTTATAAGCAATAACTTGTTGTATTCTCATCATAATTGCATCTGTAAAACCCCGTATTAACATAATAAATGCAAATATAATATACATTATACCTATTTTTTTATGATCTAATGTTCTTATCCAATTTTTCCAAATATATATCCATTTTTTAAAATATGTTATTATACTAACAATAAAAACACTAACAAAAAATAATAATATTCCTGTACATAAAATTATAGGTTCTTTATAAGGGACAGACTCCCAAGTTAATCTACCTAACATCTTTCTACTCCTTTATTTATTAATAATTTTAAATATTTTTTTTCTAAAGATGAATAATATTCTATTTTATTATTTATAGTTTCTTTTAATAATATTTTATAATTTATATTTTTTTTATATTCTTTTATTTTTTTTATCCATCTTTCAAAATTTTTTAATGATACTACTAAAACTTTAAATTTCATACCAGAAAATCCTTTTCCACTAAAATTAGTGGACATTCCTATATAATTACCTTTTTTATTCGACATTAAAAAATTTTTATTTTTCATACCTGCCATAGCGTACATTTGACTACATAATTGTGGTATAAAGAACGAATTCATTACTGTTTCTGATGTTATTTTCAACTCTATCGGAACCTTTATTGGTAAAACTAATTGATTTATGGTAGCTATTCCTATTTTATTATAAATAAATAACCATTTCCAATCTAAAGATATTACTTCTACATTAATTACATTATTATTATTATAAATAATTTGTTTTTGAGGTGCTAATTCATGTGTGCTTTTCCAAGTAATAATCCCTAAAATTAAAATAATCATAATCGGGACACCCCAAATTACCACTTCCACTTTTTTTGAATAATCCCAATCAGGTTTATATTCTAGTTTTTTTTTTCTTTCTCTATATTTATAATAAAAATACAATGTCATAAATATAACAGGTATAACAATTATTAACATTAATAAAGTTGATATAAAAATTAAATACTTTTGTTCTAAACATATTTTTCCACCTGGATTTAATATACTTATATATCCTTCATTATTTAATATTAATATAAGTAATAAACTTAAATATATTTTTTTTTTCATTTATCTTTCCACAATTAATTTTTATCACTATTCTTCCATAAATGAACGTAATGCTTCTGACCGTGATGGATGCCTTAATTTACGTAATGCTTTTGCTTCTATTTGACGAATTCTTTCACGAGTTACATCAAATTGTTTTCCTACCTCTTCTAATGTATGATCTGTATTCATATCTATTCCAAATCTCATTCTTAAAACTTTTGCTTCCCTAGCTGTTAATTCACTTAATACATTTCTTGTTGCTTCCACTAATCCTTCATCTGTTGCTGCTTCTATAGGTGATGCTGTAATATTATCTTCTATCACATCACTTAAATAATAATCTTCATCTTCACCTATAGGCGTTTCTATTGAAATAGGTTCTTTTGCAATTTTCATAATTTTTCTTATTTTATTTTCTGAAATTTCAAGTCTATTACTTAATTCTTCAGGAGTAGGTTCTATACCTCTTTCTTGCAACATTTTTCTTGATAATCTTTTTAATCTATTTATTGTTTCTATCATATGTACTGGTATTCTTATTGTTCTAGCTTGATCAGCTATTGATCTGGTAATTGCTTGACGTATCCACCATGTTGCATATGTAGAAAATTTATATCCTCTTCGATATTCAAATTTATCAACTGCTTTCATTAAACCTATATTACCTTCTTGAATTAAATCTAAAAATTGTAATCCACGATTTGTATATTTTTTTGCAATTGAAATTACTAATCTTAAATTAGCTTCAATCATTTCTTTTTTTGCTTTATGTGCCTTATATTCTCCTATTAACAACTTTCTATTTATTTCTTTTAATTCAACAACAGATAAATTTATTTGTTGTTGTTCTAATAATATTTTGTTTTGTGCTTTTAAAATATCACTTCTATATTTTTTTATACTTGAATTATATATAAATTTATCTAACCACTTTAAATTAGATTCATTACCTATAAAACTATTTATAACTTCCTTTCTTGATAATTTTACATATTTTACCATATATTTTAATATTAATTTTTCTTGAATTCTTATATTTTTTATACTTAAACGAACTTTACTTAATAAACATTCAAAATGTTTTGGCAATAATTTTATTTGTGAAAATATTTTTGATAAAAACTTTAATTCTATTTTTGTTTCTTTTGATTCATACCCATATTTTAATCTGGTTATTTTTACTTTTTTATTTTGTTTACGAATTTTTTCAAATATTTGTTTTGTCAATATAGGATCTGGTCCTTCATTATAATTTTCACTATTAAACACATTATTTTTTAATTTCTCTTCTTTTTTTAAATTCATAAAACCAGTAAACAAATCAGAAAGTTTTCCTTCTGATTCTTTTATTATTAAATCATAAATTTCTATGATATAATCAACTGCTCCCGGTAAATATACTATTGCCGCCATAATTTCTTTAGTACCTTCTTCTATTTTTTTTGCTATTTCTATTTCACCTTTTCTATTTAATAATTCTATATTTCCCATTTCTCTCATATATATACGTACTGGATCAGTATTACGTATATCATTTTCTTTCTTAAAAGAATTTATTTCACTTTTTTCTTCTATATTATTAGAATTTTTATCTTCTTCAGATATTTTATCAATATCAATAATATTAATTCCTTTTTCTTTAACAATACATATAATATCCTCTATTTTTTCTCTATTAGTCATATCATCATCAAATAAATCACAAATTTCTGAATAAATCAAAAATCCTTGTTCTTTACCTTTATTTATTAATTCTTTTATATTTAATTCTAATATTTCCAACATATTTTTCTCTACATTTTATACTATTATTTTAATAAGTATATTAAGTATATTAAGTATAATATTTATTATCAACCATCTAATAGTTCATTATGAAAACTTTAATATTTACGGTCAAAACGTTTACGGTCACGTTTCATTTTTTTCATATAACGTTTTATAGCCGCAGCTGCTTTTCTTTTACGAATAGATGTAGGTTTTTCATAAAATTCTCTACGTCGTACTTCTGATAATATCCCTCCTTTTTCACAAGATCTTTTAAATCTTCTTAAAGCAACGTCAAATGATTCATTTTCTCTTATTTTAATATAAGGCATTTTTTCTCCTTTTTAGTTTTTTATATAATATTTTATTTTATTTTTATATAATAATATATAATATTAACATGATTATTTTAGGAATTGAAACGTCTTGTGATGACACATGTATTGCAATATATGATACTAAATATGGTTTAATTGCAAATAACAAATATACTCAACCTATCCATACTATTTTTGGAGGTGTGATACCAAAATTTTCTTCCATATATCATTTAAATAAATTAATTTCTATTATTAAATCTTTATTATTAAAATTAAAAATTACTAATATCAACGCAATAGCTTATACTGCTGGACCGGGATTATACACTTCATTACTTATTGGAGCCTATATTGCTTATAGTATTTCTTATACACTTAATATACCTATTATAGGTGTTAATCATTTAGAAGGACATATATTTTCAGCTATGATTAATAAAACTAAACCTCATTTTCCTTTTATTTCTTTATTAATTTCTGGTGGTAATACTCAATTAATTGATGTTCACAATATAGGACATTATAAACTAATAGGCTCATCCTTAGATGATTCACTTGGAGAAACTTTTGATAAAATAGCAAAAGTTCTTAATCTATCTTATCCTGGAGGAGAAAAATTATCCTATTTATCAAATTTTGGTAAAATCAACAAACAATTGATTCCTAAAATATTAGCTTATAATATAAATTTCAGTTTTTCTGGTATTAAAACATATTATTTTAAACAAAAACAATTAACTAAAAAACATAAGTATCAATATAAAGCTAATTTAGCCAAATCCTTTGAAGAATATATTCTTAATATAATGAGTTTAAAATGTTATAAAGCATTAATTAAATATGGTAGATCTTGTCTTATAATTTCAGGTGGTGTAAGTGCAAATAATAATTTACGTAAAAATTTTATAAACAAATTAAAAAATAAAATTAATAATTTTACAATTTATTTTCCAGAAAAAAATCTTTGTACCGATAATGCTGCAATGATTGCTTATGTAGGTGCTATACGTATCACTTCAGGAGAAAAACTAAATAATAATATTATTATACGTCCCATTTGGTCTTTAGAAAAACTTAAATATCCTTTATTAAATATCCTTTATTAAATATCCTTTAAATCTATTATTGTATTTGTTAGAATTACAAATTCTTTTATTGTTAATGTTTTTGCTCTTCTTTTTGGACTTATATTTATTAATCCTTTTAAATTATTTTGTAATGTTTGCCTTTTCTTTGAAAAAGATTTTTTTACTATATAAAAAAATCTCTTTTTATCTTTTACTATTAATTGTTTTTTTTTATAAGGTATTAACTTAATCATAGTTGATATTACTTTTGGTTTTGGAATAAACTTGTCTGAACTTAACTCCAATACTTTAAACACTTTACAAAAATATTGTATAATCACTGAAATACCACACCAACTTTTTTCTCCTTTTTTAGCTGACAATCTCCTTGATACTTCTTTTTGAAACATTAAATGCATATCTTTTATATTTTTTTTATATTTTATTAATTTTACTAAAATTTTTACCGATATATGATAAGGTAAATTTCCTATAACTCTAATATTTTTTATTTTACTTAAATCACTTTTTAAAATATCTTTTTGAAAAAAGATATAATTTGAATAAAAATAAAATTTATTCACTAACATTTTTATTAACTCCTTATCAATTTCTATTGAATAAATTTTATTTTTTGTAATATCTAAAACTTTTTGTGTTATTAACCCTATTCCTGAACCTATTTCTACTATATTATCATATTTTTTTATATTAATTATATTAATTATATTTTTTATTATACCTTTTTTTATAATAAAGTTTTGACCTAATTCTTTTTTTATTTTAATTTTTAACATTCTTTTAAATTTTCAAATTTAGTATATTTTCCTATAAATCTAATATTTATAACCCCTATTGGACCATTTCTTTGTTTTCCTATGATCAATTCCGCTAAACCTTTATTATCTAAACTATCACTATTATATAGTTCATCTCTATAAATAAATAAAATTAAATCTGCATCTTGTTCTATAGCACCTGATTCTCTTAAATCTGAAATTATTGGCCTTTTATTAATACGTTGTTCTAACGATCTATTTAATTGTGATACAGCTAATACAGGACAATTAAATTCTTTAGCTATACTTTTTAAAGATCTAGAAATTTCAGAAATTTCTGCAGTACGATTATATGATATTCCAGAAACCTGCATTAATTGTAAGTAATCTATCATTATTAAACTTATTTTTCCTGTATCTCTTATACATCTTCTTATTTTTTTTCTTATTTCTATTGGGGTAAGCATTGGTGTGTCATCTATATATAATTTACAATTCTTAATTAATTTTAATGATTCAGTTAATTTTAACCAATCCTCTTCTCCTATATTACCTTTTCTTATATTATTTTGATCGATACGTCCTAATGAAGATAACATTCGCAATATTAATTGTTCTGCCGGCATTTCCATAGAAAATATTATTACTGGATCATCATGATTATTTAGAATAATATATTCTACAATATTCATTGCAAAACTCGTTTTGCCCATAGAAGGTCTACCTGCTATTATTATTAAATCTGATTTTTGAAAACCAGATGTCATTTTATCTAATTCATTAAATCCTGTTATTAATCCAGTCATAGAACTTTTTGTGCTATACATTTTATTTATACGATCAATTGTTCTATTTAATAATTCATTTATATTTAATATATTTTTAACTCTATATCTTGATTCTGATATTTTAAATATTAATTTTTCAGCTTTATTTATTATTTCTTGCACATTCTTACCCTTTCTATTACAAGCTTCTTTTGCTATTGTATTTGCTATACTTATTAAATTACGCAAAATTGCACGTTCTCTAACTATATCTGCATACGCAACAATATTCTTTATTGAATGAGTATTTCTAGATAATTCTGCTAAATAACTTATTCCACCAATTTTTTCTAAATTATTTTTTTTTTCTAAAGATTCCGCAACAGTTACTATATCTATTATATTATTTTTTTCTGCTATATCTTTAATAGCATCAAAAATATATTTATGTTTTATACTATAAAAATCTTCATTTATAATAATTTCTGATATTTTATTCCACGCTTCATTATCAAGCATTAAACCACCTAATATTGATTGTTCTGCTTCTAATGAATGAGGAGGTATGTTAAAGTTTTTTATATCTTTAATTTTTTTCATTTATTTTTTTTATATTTATATTTATATTTATTTTTTCATATAATTTTATTTTATATTCATATTCTCCAATTTTTTTTATTTGATTTTTCTTTATTTTTATTCCATATTTTTCATAAAATTTTTTCGATAAATAACGCCTTCCTATCGAACCAACTAATTTCCCTGTTGGTCCTGATTTACAAAATACTTCTATATTTACATTTTTTAATTTTTTTTTAATTTTGTTTATATATAATTTATATTCATTTAAAAAGTAATTACGTTTTGCATAAAAAAAATCTATATTTTTTTTCTTTGCTATTATTGCTAAACCTTTTCTTATTAAATAATTTCTCGCATAACCATTTTTTACATTTACTATCTCACCTTGTTTTACACTTTTACTATTTTTCTCAAGTAATATAACTTTCATATCTAGACACCTTTGTTATATCTTTTTATCAGTATAAGGTAATAAACCCAAATATCTTGCTTTTTTTATTGCTTTAGTTAATTTTCTCTGGTATCTTACTTTTGTACCTGTTATTCTACTTGGAATTATTTTTCCATTATCAGATATATATAATTTTAATATATCACTATTTTTATAATCTATTTCTTTTACTTTTTCAGCTGTAAAAATACAATATTTTTTTTTACGAAATAACATTTTTGTATCCTATTAGATTAATTTTTTTTAACAATAATATATCTAATTATTACTTCATTATATTTTATTTTTTTTTCTATTTTTTTTATAACATATTTTTCACATTGTATATTTATTAATATAATATTAGCTTTTTTTTGATTTTTTATTAAATAATATAAATTTAAATTCCCTAAATCTTCCAATTTCTTTATTAATCCATTGTTTTCAATAATAATTGAAATTATTTTTTTTATAATTTCTGATATTAAAGTATTTTTATTTACATAAAATAAAACAACTATTTCATAATTCATAATTTTTATATCCTTATAAAACGGATCGAACGGGACTTGAACCCGTGACCTTCGGCGTGACAAGCCGATATTCTAACCAACTAAACTACCGATCCTTTTTTTTGGGTAGTGCAAGATTTGAACTTGCGACCCTCAGTTTGTAATACTGATGCTCTCCCTACTGAGCTAACCACCCCTTTACTTTACATAATGCTAACCGAATAATATAATTTGATTCTGGAACACGTTCTATATCTAATATTTTTATTTTCTTATTATTTTTTGATCCACTTATTATTCTATTTAAATATAAAACTCCTTTTCCTGTACATATAACTTTATTATACTTATACATTTTTATATTTATTTTTTTATTTATATTTATTTTTTTTTCTTTACTTAAAGATATAGGTATATTACAATCATCTCCTTTATTTTTTAATTCAAAAATACCTATATTATATATATTTTTACTAATTTTCATACTACTAATTATATATGAATAATTATAATCAAACCACGCACCTAATGCTATAGCTTTTAATTTTGATATTTTTAATATCGGTATATTTAAAATATATGCTATTCCTTTACTTATACATTTTATTATTTTTATATTTTTTATATCTCCTATTGTTTTCCCATAAATTATATATTTTATTTCTGATAAATTAATTTTTTTTTTATTTAAAATATTTTTTAAAAATAAAAAAAATAAAATATTATTTTCATATTTATTTTTTTTATAAAATCCTATTAGTTTTATAATTTTATTTTTTTTTAATTTATATAAAGATATAGAATAATTTATATAAGAATAATCTATTGATAATAATATTTTCATTTTTTTAATAAATAATTAAATTACGAATATCATCTAATAATTTTATTATAAAATTTAAAAATTTTGCTGCATAAACTCCATTGATAAATCTATGATCATACGATATACAAATTGGTAACATTATTTTAGGTTTAAATTCTTTTCCATTCCAAATGGGTTTAATTTTATTTTTCCCAATACCTAAAATCCCTAATTCAGGACTATTAATTATTGGAGTAAAACCTTTACCACCTATTATTCCTAAATTTGATATTGTAAAACAACCCCCTATCATATCATCAATTTTATTTTGGCCTAATAAAGTTCTTTTGGTTAATTCTTTTAATTCTAAAGCAATATCAATTATATTTTTTTTATCAACATGTTTGATTACAGGAACTAATAAACCTTTTGATGTATTCATAGCAATACTAATATTCGTATATTTTTTTAAAATTATTTTATTTTTTTTTATATCATAAAACATATTAAATTTATAAAATTTTTTTAAAGCACACGAACATACTTTTATTATAAAAGATAATAATGTTATTTTTATACCTATTTCATATTTTATTTTTTTTCTAAGTTGTTCTACTTTAGTAACATCTATTTCATCAAAATGAGTTACATGAGGTATCGTTATCCAACTATTATGTAAATTTTTAGCACTAATACTTAATATATTTTTTTCTTTTTCTTCTATCTCTTTTTCTTCTATCTCTTTATTAATATACTTCTGTATATCTTCTTTTAAAATACAATTTTTCTTCCCACTTCCAATTATTTTATTTTTTTCTAAATCAATACCTATTTTTCTTGCCATTAATTTAACAGCTGGACCTGCTTTAACATTTAAACTAAGTTCTTCTATTTCAATTATTGACTTACCTGAATATATTTTATCACCTTCTTTTATTAAAATATTTTTTATTTTTCCTGATTTAGGTGAAGGTAAATCTATAGTAGCTTTTTCTGATTCTAAAACTACTATAGTTTCATCTTTTTTTATACAATCACCTACTTTTACTGGTATTTCTATTACTTCAACTTTTTTATTTATATCACCTATTTCAGGTAGTTTGATGATCAAATTTTTTCCTTTTATAACATTAATGGATTTATTTTTTTAGTATTTATATCAAATTTTTTTAAAGCATTTTTTACAATTGACCTATCTATTATTCCTTTGTTATTTAGTGATTTTAAAGAAATTATTGTTATAAAATAACGATCTACTTCAAAAAAATAACGTAATCTTTTACGAGTATCTGATCTTCCGTAACCATCTGTACCCAATACATAAAAATCATTAGGAACCCACGCACGAATTTGATCTGCATATAATTTTATATAATCTGTGCTTGCTATTATTGGACTTTTATATTTTTCTAAACATTTTGTTATCCATGGTTTTAATGTGTTTTCACCCATTAAATTTTTTTTTCTATCAATTTCTAATGCTTCTCTTCTTAACTCATTAAAACTAGTTACACTCCAAATATTAGACGAAATATTAAATTCATTTCTTAAAATTTCAGATGCATATTCTACTTCACGTAAAATAGTACCCGACCCTAATAATTGTACTTGTAATTTTATATTGTTTGTTTTGGTTTCACGTAATAAATACATTCCACGTATTATTCCTTCTTCACAGTTTTTTGGCTTTTTTGGATGTAAATATTTTTCATTCATTAAACTTATATAATAATAACACTTTTCTTTATTTACATACATTTTTTTTAAACCATTTTGTACTATCACTGCTAACTCGTAAGAATATGTTGGATCATAAGAACGACAACTTGGTATTATTGATGCTAATAACTGACCTTGACCATCTTGATGTTGTAAACCTTCTCCGTTTAATGTAGTCCTCCCTGATGTGCCTCCTAATAAAAACCCTCTTGATTGTAAATCACCAGCTGCCCATGCTAAATCCCCTATTCTTTGAAAACCAAACATTGAATAATAAATATAAAACGGTATTAAAGTATAACTATGATTTGCATAAGATGTCGCAGCGGCTATCCAACACGACATAGATCCTACTTCATTAATACCCTCTTCAATAATTTGACCTTTTTTATCTTCTTTATAATAAATTAATTTTTCAGCATCCATTGGAATATATTTTTGTCCTTCTATTGAATAAATTCCTACTTTACTAAACATGGTTTCCATTCCAAAAGTTCTAGCTTCATCTGGTAAAATAGGTACTATTCTTTTCCCTATATTTTTATTTTGCATTAAACTATTTATTATACGTACACAAATCATTGTAGTAGAAATTTTTCTATTTCCTATCTTGTTTATGATCTTATCAAATATTTTCTTTTCTAAAGAATGAATTTTTAATTCAAAAGTTTTTACATTGCGTTTCGGTAAATATCCATTAAGTTTTTTTCTACATTTATGTATATATTTTATTTCAGGTGAATCTTCATCTGGTTTATAAAATGGAATATTATTTTCTTTTATCTTTTCATTTTTTATAGGTATTTCAAACCTATCTCTAAACATTTTTAGAGCTTTATAATCTATATTCTTTACATTATGAGATTCCATACTTGATTCGAATTTATATATCCCATATCCTTTTATTGTATGTGCTAAAATTACTGTAGGTTTTCTAAACGAATTATTCACAGCTTCATAATACGCCGCATATACTTTTTGAGGATCGTGTCCCCCTCTAGTAAGATTTGAAATTTCTTTATATGATAACTTTTTCACCAAATTTGCTGTGTCTTTATATTTTCCAAATAACTGTTCTTTTGTATATTTCCCCCCTAACGCTTGATATCTTTGATATTCACCATCAATTGTTTCATTTATACATTTTTGTAAACTTCCTTTCTTATCTTTTTCCAATAACATATCCCATACACCACCCCACACTACTTTTATTACATTCCAATTTGCTCCTTTAAAGATTTGTTCTAACTCATCAATTATTCTACCATTACCACGTACAGGACCATCTAATCTTTGTAAATTACAATTTATTACAAATATCAAATTATCTAATCTTTCTCGGCTTGCAACATTTATTGCTCCTATTGTTTCTACCTCATCACATTCCCCATCTCCTACAAAGGCCCATACTTTTCTATCTTTCATATTTTTTATCCCACGATAATCCATATATTTCATTAATCTCGCTTGATATATAGCTTGTAATGGACCTAATCCCATTGATACCGTGGGAAATTGCCAATAAGTAGGCATTAAATATGGATGGGGATATGCTGATATCCCTTGTCCTTTTATTTCTTTTCTAAAATTATCTAACTGCTTTTCTGTTAAACGGCTTTCTAAATAAGAGCGTGCATATATTCCTGGCGCTATATGTCCTTGAAAATATATTAAATCTCCTTCAAAATTATTATTTTTTCCTCTAAAAAAATGATTAAATCCTACTTCGTATAAAGTACAACTTGACATATAACTTGATATATGTCCACCTAAATTATTTTTTTTATTCGCTCTCATTATTAATGCTATAGTATTCCACCTAACAGCAGAACGTATTTTTCTTTCCAAATATTTATTCCCTGGATTTTTTTTTTCACAATTTTTTGGTATAGTATTTTTATAATCATTATAATCTTTATGTAATATATTATTTTTAATTATATATTTGTTCTTTATATACTTTTTTAATAAACTTTTTACACTAAACATACACTCTCGATCCATGCCCTCTATCTTTTCTCCCTTTTTTTCTATTTTTATCATCCTATTTTATTACTTCTAATACTTTTAATGTTTTTAATAACGTATTATGATATTTTTTTGATAACCATGTTAAAGGTAATCTTATACCTTTTTTTACTAACCCCATTTTGTTTAATGCCCATTTTACCGGTATAGGATTTGATTCAATACTTAATGCATAATGTAAAGGCCTTAATTTTTTATTTAGTTTATATGCTAATTCTATCTTACCTTTTATTGATGCTATACATAAATCATGCATTTTTTTAGGTACTATATTTGATGAAACAGAAATAACTCCATGACCACCTGCTAATATAAATTCACAAGCTGTACTATCATCACCTGACAATAAATAAAACTCTTTATATTTTAAGTTTTCAATTAATTCTAAAGCTCTTGATAAATTTCCTGACGATTCTTTTATTCCTACTATATTTTCAATCTTTGATAATTTTAAAATTGTTTCATTATTTATATCTACACCTGTTCGTTTAGGAACATTATATATAATTATTGGTAAGCCTACAGTAGATACTTCTTTAAAATGTTTATACATCCCTTCTTGCGTAGGTTTATTATAATATGGCGTGACTGATAACCCATACTCAGCACCTGCCTCTTTTGCCAATTTTGTTAACTTTACAGCATCAATTGTTGAATTGGACCCTATCCCTGCTATTACAGGTATTTTTTTATTAACTTCCTTAACAATTGTGCGTATTACTTTACAATGTTCCTCTAATGTCATTGTAGTATTTTCACCTGTGGTTCCAGCAGCTAATATTGCATCGGTTTTATTTTCTAAATGAAATTTTACTAAGTTTATTAATGATTCCCAATCTATTACACCATTTTTTTTCATGGGTGTAGCAATTGCAACTATACTGCCCCTAATCATATCTTAACCTCTTTTTTTAAACATATTATTTTTAATAAAATCATTTCTAACCCAGATTTAAGATCTGGTATTTCTAACATATTTTTACGTCCTTTTAATATTATTTTATAATATATATTTATTTCGTCTATAGTAAACTTATTAGAAAAATAAATTAATTCTTTATCTATCTCTTCTTTTATTAATTTAAAATACTTTGGTATTATTTTTGATAAAGCTATTTTATGAAATAAAATAATTAATTCATCACATATATATATAACATCTACTCCTACCGCATATAATTTTATTATTACTTTTAACACTTTATCTATATCACTTTGTATTAAAGCTTTTACTATTAAATATATATAATTTTTATTTGTTAATCCTATTAATTTTATTATATTTTTTTCTTTTATTTTTTTTCCACAATAAATAATAGCTTGTTCTAATAACGATAAAGCATCTCTCATAGACCCTTTTGAAACTTTACATATTAATTTTAATGCACTATTTTCTATTAATATTTTTTCTACAACTAATATTTTTTTTAAATATTTAATCATTAATTTACTATGTATTATTTTTAAATTAAATTGTAAACATCTTGATACGATTGTAATTGGTATTTTTTTTAAATTAGTAGTTGCTAATAAAAATTTTATATATTCTGGAGGTTCTTCTAAAGTTTTTAATAAAGCATTAAAACTATATAAAGAAAGCATGTGTACTTCATCTATTAAATATATTTTATAACGACCTAATACAGGAGGATATTTTATATCTTCTAATATTTTTTTTGTTTCTTCAACTTTTGTTCGTGAAGCAGCATCTACTTCTATTAAATCACTAAATTTTCCTATATTTATTAATTGACAATTATTACATTTTTCACATGTATTTATTAATATCCCTTTTTCACAATTTAAACATTTTGCAAATATTCTTGCTATTGTTGTTTTGCCAACACCCCTAGTGCCTGTAAATAAATAAGCATGATGTAATCTATAATTTTTTATAGAATTTTTTAAAGATTTTATTACATGTTTTTGCCCTATTAACTCTTCGAATTTTTTTGGTCTTAATTTTAGAGCTAAAACTTTATGGCTCATTTTCTACATGTCCTCCAAACTGTTTACGCATTGCTGATAGCAATTTATCACCATATCTATTGTTCTTCCTCGACTTAAATCTAACATATAAAGATGTTGTTAATACTTCTAATGGTATTGATTCTTCTAAAGCTGTTTTTACTATCCATCTCACTTCACCTGAATCATTCACTTTTCCACTAAATTCTTTAAGATTAACATCTTTTGCTAATGATATAGAAATTAAATCTAATAACCATGACTCTATTACACTTCCTCTACGCCATATTTCAGAAATATCATATAAATTTAATTTATAACGGTGTTTATATAATACATGTTTTTTATTTATATTTTTCATTATATCAAACCCTTCTGCATAAGATTGCATCATTCCATATTCTATACCATTATGTATCATTTTAACAAAATGTCCTGAACCTACTTTTCCACAATACATATAACCTTTATTTTTTTCTGAAGATAATATACAAAATATATTCTTTTTTTTTTCAAAAATTTTTTTATTCCCTCCTATCATCATACAATATCCTCTTTTTAAACCCCATATTCCCCCTGAAACCCCTACATCTATATAATTTATTCCTTTTATAACTAATTTTTCAGATCTTTTGATATCTTTTTTAAAATATCCATTACTACCATCTAGTATAGTATCTCCTTTTTCCATATATTTTATTATTTTTAAAATGATTTTTTCCGTTGTTTCTCCAGCCGGTAACATTAACCAAATTGTTCTAGGATTCGATAAACTTAAAACTAAGCCTTTTAATGATTTTACTCCTCTTCCTCCTTGTTCTTCTATGTTTGTTATAGAAGTTCTATTTTTATCAAAAACATAACAAGTATATTTATTTTTTAATAATCTTATAGAAATATTGCCTCCCATTTTTCCTAAACCAATAATACCTATTATCATTTTATTCTCCTAATACTAATGTTGGTACGGAGAGGAAGGGATTCGAACCCTTGAAGTCAATAACTTACACACTTTCCAAATGTGCTCCTTAGTCCACTCGGACACCTCTCCAATATTATTATCAACTATGTATACCTTTTCTTAATAATTTTAATGATATGATATATAATAAAAAAATAAACATAATAATTGAAACTAATGATTTTCCTATAACGATATCTGATATCCCTAAAATACCATATCTAAAAGTATTCACCATATAAAATATTGGATTTATTAATGATATTTTTTTCCAAAAGTCTGTTAATAAATTTATATTATAAAAAACACCCCCAAGATAAGTTAAAGGCGTTAAAACAAAAATCGGTATTATTGATATATCATCAAATTTATTCGCTAATAATGCATTCATAAAACCTGATAATGAAAATAATATAGATGTTAAAATTACTATTACTATAGTTAGTATTGGATGCGCAATTTTTATTTTTGTAAATAATAATGACACTAATGTAACTATCAACCCTACTAATAAACCTCTCAAAACCCCCCCTATAATAAACCCATCTAATATCACCCAACTATGCATAGGAGATATTATTAACTCTTCTATAGATCGTTGAAATTTATTACCAAACAATGAAGACGCTACATTTGAATAACTATTTGTTATTACTGCCATCATTATTAATCCTGGAAATATATAATTTATATAAATCACACCACCCATATTACCTAATTTACAACCTATTAATTTTCCAAAAATTATAAAATACATGGTAGTCGTAACTGCTGATGGTAATAACGTTTGTGGCCAAATCCTTACAAATCTACGAACTTCTCTTTTTATTAATGTACTAAGCGCTATAATTATTCTTTGTTTTTTCAATTTTATACTCTATTTTTTTCAATTAAATTTAAAAACATTTCTTCTAATCTATTAGACTTATTTCGCATAGATACAATCTCTATTTTATTTTTATCAAATATCTTAAAAATATCATTTAATTTTGTTCCTTTTTTTATTGATACTAATATTTTATAAGAATCTTTTTTTTTTATTTTTACTCCTTTTATTAATGGTAATTTTTTTAAATGATTTTTTGTTTCTAATAAAAATGTATTCACATCTACTTGTCTTAATAACGATTGCATACTAGTATTTTTTATAATTATACCTTTATTTATAATTGCTACATTTCTACATAAGCTTTCAGCTTCTTCTAAATAGTGTGTTGTTAAAATAATAGTTTTTTTTTCATTTTTATTTATATTATACATATATTTCCATATATTTTTTCTTACTTCAATATCTAATCCTGCCGTTGGTTCATCTAAAATCAACATTTTAGGATTATGTACTAAAGAACGCGCAATCATTAATCTTCTTTTCATTCCACCTGATAACTTTCTTACTATCATTTCTCTTTGTTTAAATAAACTTAAATCTTTTAATAATTTATAGATACGCACTTTAGAACACTTCTTCGATAGTCCATAATATCCTGCTTGTGTAAAAAGAATATTTTCAACTTTTTCAAATTGATTAAAATTATATTCTTGAGATACATATCCTAAATAATATTTAGCTTTTGAAAAATTTTTATCTATATCTATATCAAAAATTTTTATTTTTCCAAAAGTCTTTTTTATTAAAGAACTTATTATTCCTATTGTTGTTGATTTTCCTGCTCCATTGGGTCCCAATAATGCAAAAAAATCTCCATTTATAACATTTAAATTTATATCTTTTACCGCATAAATATTGTTGTTATAAATTTTAGTTAAGTTTTTTATACTTAATGCTATTTTATTCATATTTTTCCTTTTATAGCGGGAAACGAGACTCGAACTCGCGACCTTCACCTTGGCAAGGTGACACTCTTACCAACTGAGCTATTCCCGCAAATATAACATACCGCTATGTCCCATAGGAGGTTCGAACCCCTGTTACCGCCGTGAAAGAGCGGTGTCCTAGACCACTAGACGAATGGGACTTAATAATATATATTATTATTTTAATCATATTAATTGTCAATATTTAAAAATTGTCTAAAGGATATTATGATGATTACCAAAGACACTATCGAAATGGAAGGATTAATTATAGACACTTTACCAAATACCATGTTTCGAGTCAAATTAGACAATGGGCATATTATTACCGCACATATCTCTGGTAAAATTCGAAAAAATTATATCAAAATATTAACCGGAGATAAAGTAAAAGTTGAACTTACACCTTATGATCTTACAAAAGGTCGTATCATATATCGTTCACGTTAATTTTTATGAATAAAATTATTGTATGTATGTCTGGAGGAATTGATTCCTCTTTATGTGCTTTTTTACTTTTACAAAAAGGATATAAAGTTGAAGGGTTATTTATGAAAAATTGGGAATTTAACACTAATTGTCCAATACACAACGATTTTGATGATGTAAAATATATATGTAATAAATTAAAAATAGTTTTACATATTGTAAATTTTTCATCAGAATATTGGCATAATGTTTTTAAAACAACTCTTCAAGAATTTATTTCTGGTAAAACTCCAAATCCTGACATTTTATGTAATAAAGAAATAAAATTTAATTTATTAATTAAATATGCTTTTAATATATTAAAAGCTGATTATATGGCTACTGGACATTATGTTCAATTAAAAACTAATTTTTTTATCAAAAGTCTTGATTTAAATAAAGATCAAAGTTATTACTTATATAATATAAACAAATATTTTATACACAAACTTATTTTTCCTATTGGAATTTATAAAAAATTCGAAATACGTAAACTTGCAAAATTTATTTTTTTTAAACTATATAAAAAAAAAGAATCTTTTGGTATTTGTTTTATAGGAAATCACAATTTGTCATCTTTTTTAAACAATTTTCTTCCTTTAACAACTGGTAAAATACAAACCAATAATAATATTTTTATAGGACAACATAAAGGATTTCCTTATTATACTAAAGGACAAAAAAATGGATTTAATATCACAAAATTTTTTAATCAAAATTCTTGGTACGTTATTAAAAAAAATTTCCATAAAAATCTTTTATATGTCACTAACAAAAATAATAAATCTTTATATACCAATTCTTTAATTGCAACCCACTTACATTGGCTTATTAATCCTTTTAATAAAACAACTAATAACTTTACTTTATTTGCTAAAATACGATATAGACAAATAGATCAACAATGTATAGTTTATAATTTTATATATTATATAAAAGTTTATTTTTTATATAAACAAAAATCCATTACAGAAGGGCAATCGATTGTTTTATATAAAAATAATATTTGTATAGGTGGCGCTATTATTATTAGCGCTTATAATAGAAAATAATTAAAAAATCTTAATTATTTTTTTTAATATTCTTAATAACTTTTTTATTTCTTCTAAATTATTATATAATGCAAACGATATTCTACAAACTGTATTTATTCCATAATTATTTAATATAGGTTGCACACAATGATTCCCCGTTCTAATAGCAATACCATATTGATCTAATAATAACCCTATATCATGTGAATTAATACCTTCTATTATAAAAGATACCACTGAAAATTTTTTATTTTTTCCTATAATATGAAGTTGTTTTATTTTTTTTAATTTTTTTAGTATATAAAATACTAATAGTTTTTCCCAAATTTTAATCAAATTTAAATTTTTTGTTAACCACTTTAAAGAAGAATAATAAGCAATAATATTACATATTGATTGTGTACCGGCTTCAAATTTATAAGGTAATTCGGAATATATTATTTTTTCTTTAAAAAAACTAAAATACTTTACCATGTCTCCACCATAATGACAAGGATCCATATTTTTTAATATTTCTAAACGTATATATAATATCCCTACACCAGTAGGACCATAACTTTTATGGGAAGAAAAAACATAAAAATCTATATGTAATTTTTGTACATCAATTTTTTTATGTGATATAGCTTGCGCTCCATCTATTAATATTAAAGCTTTTTTATTATGAACTATTTTTGATAAACTTTTTATTGGATTTGTTGTTCCTAAAACATTCGAAATATGCGTTATTACTACTAATTTCGTTTTATTTGTCAATAAGTTTTTCAAATTTTTTATATCTATTAACCCATATTCATTTACTGGTATTATTTTTAATTTTAATCCTTTATTATTTGATAATTTTTTCCAAGGAATGATATTTGAATGATGTTCCATCATAGAAATTAAAATTTCACTTCCTTTTTTTAATAACTTTCCATAACTATTTGCTACTATATTTATAGATTCAGTTGTACCTTTTGTAAATATAACTTCTTCTTTATATTTTGCATTTATAATTTTACAAACCATTTGTCTTGTACGTTCATATGCTATTGTAGCAGCCTTTGATAAATAATTTAATCCTCTATGAATATTAGCATTATAATATTTATTATATTCATTCATTATTTTTATTACATTATTTGGCATTTGAATAGTCGCTGCATTATCAAAATATATTAAATCATATATTTTATATATTATTTTTTTTAATACAGGAAACTCTTTTCTTATTTTAATAATTTTGTTTTTTATTTTTATATAATTAATTAACATTTTTATAACTATATATATCTTTTAAACAAAATATTTTTGTACAACAAAGATATTTTTTTAATGCTTTTATTTCTATAAAAGTTAAAAATTCATTTATTAAACTTAATAATATTAATATTTTTGATAAAGTTTTTTTTATTCCTCTTGTTCTTAAATAAAAAATATAATCTTCATTTATTTTTCCAATAATTGTTTTGTGTGTACAAATTACATCTTTTGATTTTATTTTTAATTTCGGATTGGTTTTAATCTTAGCATTATTATCTAATAATATATTTGAATTTTTTTGAACACCATATACATTGTTTATATTTTTTTTTATATTTATATAACATTGAAAAATTCCTGTCGCTGTATCATTTATTATTCCTTTAAAATCTACATTAGATTTTGTAAAATTATTTTTATGATTAATACTAATTTTATTTTTTATTAAATTTTTATCTTTAGGATAAAACAATCCTAATACCTTACATTTACTATATTCATCTTTTAAATTTATTAATAATTTATTATATAAATAATAACTATATATATTTATATTATAAAACTCACATTTACTATATTTTTTTTGATTGACAACAATATTTGATAAATAATAATCTATTTTATTTAATTCTACTAATTTATAATATGCTATCTTTGAATGATTATTGATATTCATTTCCATTTTTATATTATTTATATTTTTTTTTTTACTTTTATTTATATAATGTTCTAAAATTTGTATTTTTAATTTTTTATCAACTAAAAAAAATATTTTTAAATTAATTTTTTTATATATTTGTTTTTTTGAAATATATAACATATATATTGGTTTATTTATATTTGATTTTAAATAAATTATTAAACCACTATAAGTGTTTGTTTTTATTTTATCATTTTCTTTATTCATAATATTTTTTTTTAAATAAATTATATTTTGTTCACATAATTTATTTATATTTGAGTATTTTTTTGATAATTTTCCATCTATAAACACTATCATAAAAGCATCAATATTTAATAGCTGTGTATTACACATATTTTTTATAACCAAATAATTCTATTTCATTTAATAATTTTTTATCACCCGATTTTATAATTTTTCCATTTATTAATATATGTATATAATTAGGCTCTATATAATTTAATATACGTTTATAATGAGTAATTAAAATAATTGAACTATTATTAGATTTTATTAATTTTATTCCATTTGATACAATTTTCATTGAATCTATATCTAAACCTGAATCTATTTCATCAAGTAATGCTACTTTTGGTTTTAACATTAACATTTGTAAAATTTCATTTTTTTTTCTTTCACCACCAGATAAATTTTCATTTAAATCTCGATTTAAAAGTTTGTTTTCGATTTTTAAATATTTCATATTTTTTTTTATTTTTTTTATCACTTTTAAAATATTTATTTTTTCTTTTTTTAAATATTTTAATTTTTCATTTAAAGCTGTATGTAAAAAATATATATTTTTTACTCCTGCTATTTCAATATGATTTTGAAAACTTAAAAATAATCCAAGTTTTGATCTTTCTTCTATATTCATTTCCGAAACATTAATATCATTAAAATAAATTTTACCGTTATTTATTTTATAATTTTCTTTTCCAACTAATGTTGATAATAACGTTGATTTACCAGACCCATTCGGACCCATTATTACATGTATTTCACCTGTTTTTATTTTTAGGTTAATACCTTTTAATATATTATTGTTTTTTATATTAACATTTAAATTTTCTATTTTTAACATTTTAACCTACAGACCCTTCTAAAGTTATTTCTAATAAAGCTTGAGCTTCCACTGCAAACTCCATTGGTAATTTATGAAATATATCTTTACAAAAACCATTCACAATCATATTAATAGTATTTTCTTTATTTATCCCACGTTGCATTAAATAAAACATTTTCTCTTTATTTATTTTATAAGCAGTAGCTTCGTGTTCTAATATTGACGTATTATTATTAATATTTTGATAAGGTATAGTATAAATAGTACTTTTTTTACCTATTATTAATGAATCACATTGAGTAAAATTGCTTGAATTACTAGCTTTTTTGATTATTTTTACTAAACCTCTATAAGCTTGTTTAGACTGTCCAATTGCTACACCCTTAGCAATTATTGTTGATTTGGTATTGTTCCCTATATGAATCATTTTAGTACCAGTATCAGCTCTTTGTTTATTCTTTGTTATAGCCACTGAATAAAATTCTCCTTTCGAATAATCACCTTTCAGTATACACGAAGGATATTTCCATGTTATTGCTGAACCTGTTTCTAATTGTATCCAACTTATTTTAGATCTTCTTCCTTTACATAAACCACGTTTTGTTACAAAATTATAAATTCCTCCTTTACCTTTTGAATTACCTGGATACCAATTTTGTACTGTAGAATATTTTATATAACTCTCTTCAAACGCTATTAATTCTACCACAGCGGCATGCAATTGATTATCATCATATATAGTGGCTGTACAACCTTCCAAATAAGAAACTTCGGCTCTTTTCTCACATATTATTAATGTTCTTTCAAATTGTCCTATTTTATCAGTGTTCATACGAAAATAAGTTGATAATTCTATAGGACTTTTTTTACCTTCTGGTATAAAAACAAAAGATCCATCTGTAAACACTGCTGAATTTAATGCCGCAAAATAATTATCATCATTTTTTACCACAGACCCTAAATATATTTTTATTATATACGAATATTTATTTATTGCTTCTGACATTGAACAAAAAATAATTCCTAATTTATATAATTTTTTTTTATATGTAGTTGCTATCGATACAGAATCCAATACTGCATCTATAGCTATTCCTTTTTTTTTTCCATACAAATTTACACCTAATTTATTATACGCATATAATAATTTTTTCTCTAAATATTGTTTTTTCGGCGAACTAAAAAAAGACATTTCTTTATAATTTATTTTAGGTGTTTTAAATATAGCCCAAAAAGGTGGTTTCATCTTTAACCATTTAGAATACGCTTCTAATCTCCAT
The DNA here is from genome assembly GCA_902713755.1 of Candidatus Portiera aleyrodidarum. Taxonomy (GTDB): domain Bacteria; phylum Pseudomonadota; class Gammaproteobacteria; order Johnevansiales; family Johnevansiaceae; genus Portiera; species Portiera aleyrodidarum_C. The sequence goes on from LR744089.1 coordinate 165,038, forward strand.
TTTAACATCCATTTTGGTTCTTTTTTATATTTCGATATATTCATTATTATTTTTTTATTTAATCCCGGTAATTGTATATTACTATCTATATTTATTTTAAAACCATATTTATATTCTTTTTTAAATAACAAATTTTGTATTTTTTTATCTGTATTTATCACCTTTCGTTTCCGTTTCTCTTAAGATATTTTTTAATATAATAGTATCCTTTCTATCTGGACCTGTTGATATAATATCTATTGGAATACCCATTTCATTTTCTATTAACCTAATATAAGTTTTTGCTTTTTTTGGTAATTTTTTATATTTAACAATACATTTAGTTTTTTGCCTCCAACCTTGTACAATAAAATATATAGGTTTTATATTTTTATCATAATTATTTAAATCATTAAAATCTTTTTTATCTTTATAATCTATACAAATACTAATTTGTTTTAATTCATCTAAAACATCTAATTTTGTTAAACAAATACTAGATATTGTATTTATTTTTATAGAATAACGTAAAGATACTAAATCTAACCATCCACATCTTCTTTTTCTACCTGTATTTGTACCTTGTTCATTACCTTTTTTATATAAATATATACCTATTTTATTATTAATTTCTGTTGTAAAAGGTCCATTCCCAACCCTTGTTGTATATGATTTAGTAACTCCTATAACCATATTTATATTTTTTGGCCCAATCCCCGTACCATTGATTAAACCTCCTACACTAGTATTAGAACTCGTAACATATGGATATGTTCCATTATCTATATCTAATAAAAACCCTTGTGCTCCTTCAAATAAAATATTTTTCCCTTCTAACTTAAAATTATTTAATACATTTATTATATTTTTACAAAAGAATTCACGTATTTTTTCTATTAAAATAATAGTTTTATCAAATACTTTATTAAGTTTAATATTTGTTTCGTTATAAAAATTCTTTAATACAAAACAATAATAATTTATTGTCTCTTTTAATTTCAAATAAAACTTTTCATAAAAGAAAATTTCACTAATTTTTATTCCTCTTCTAGCTATTTTATCTTCATATACTGGACCAATGCCACAATTAGTAGTACCGATTTTTTTTTTTCCTAAATATTTTTCTCTTGCTATATCTAACCTTATATGATAGTCAAATATTAAATAACATTCTTCTGAAATAAAAAATCTTTTAGTAAATAATATTTTATTTTTTTTTATTATTTCTATTTCATTTAATAAATCATCTAAAGATATAACTACTCCTTTACTAATTATACATATTACATTTGATCTTAAAATTCCTGATGGTATTAACCTTAATTTAATTTTTTTATTTTTTATAACTAATGTATGACCAGCATTATGACCACCTTGAAATCTTACTACTGTATCTATTGATAAAGAAGTTAAATAATCTACTATTTTTCCTTTACCCTCATCACCCCATTGAATTCCTATTAGGACTATATTTTTTCCAATCATATTATTTTCTCAAATTGATTTATAATAATCTTACTTGCCATTCTTTATTTATTAAACATAATTTTCTATTACAATAATATTCATTGATACCAACTCCTGTTAATTCTTGTATTACTTTTTCTCCATAAAATCTTAAATCCTTTATTTTTTTTTCTAATTTTTTATCTTCTAAAACTGGTGCTAATATTCCTTCTTTTATATTTTGTTGTTTCTCATTTAATGATGTAAGTAATTTTAAATCCATAGTACACCCAGTAGATGGTCTTGTTTTTCCATATTTTTGACCAATATCATATCTACCTCCTTTTGCTAAAGGTTTAACATATCCTGATACATAAGCTGTAAATATAAATCCATTATGATATTGATACCCTTTTAAATCTGATAAATCAAAATATATTGATATATTCTTTACTTTTTTTTTTATAATTTTATATATTTCTTTTAATTCATCTAACAATACTTTTATTTCTTTTATAAAAGATATTTTTTTATATGCTTTTTTTATAATATTAAAATCACCGTGTAATTTAGGTAACATTTTTAATATTTTACTTATTTTTAAATCCACTTTTATTTTATCTATTAAATGATCAACATCAGTATATGATTTATTATCTATTGCTTCAAATAAGATTTTCAAATATTTTTTTTTTATTTTAGATTTTTTGACTAATACTTTATATATACCAATATGTCCAAATGATAAATTGATATGTTTTGCGCCAGATAATATTAAACTTTTTATAGTAAGAATTATTATTTCTATATCTGCTTCAATACCTATATATCCTAGTAATTCTATACCTAATTGTATAGGATTTCTTTCTAAATCATGTTGATTTTCATCAATAAAAGCACGAAACACGTTCGTGCAATAACAAACCCTATACGGTCCCTTATTTTTTAAAACATTAGAATCTATCCTAGCTATTTGAGGTGTTGAATCCGCACTTAAACCAATTAATTTACCACTTAACATATCAATTAATTTAACCGTTTGTATTTCTAAATCATATCCTACAACATTTAATAATGTTTCTAAAAATTCTATATGTGGAGGTATAATAAAATTATAACCATATTTATAATATAAATTTAATAATTTTATTCTTAATTTTTCTATTTGTATTGATTGAGGGGGTAATATTTCATTTATACCATCCGGTAATAAATTTTTTTCATAATTTTTCATATATGTATATTTTTCCAATATTTGGTAATATTACTTTTTAATAAATATACAATCATATCACTTATTTTATAATTATAAGCATCTAACCAAAAAGCATCTTTATATTTACGTAACCATAATTTTTGTTTTTTTGCTAAATTTCTATTAGCTGATAATATTTTTTCTTTTAATATAAAAAAATTATATTTTCCATCAATAAATTCACATATTTGGCGATATCCTATACTACGCATTACATTTATGTCTAAATTTTTTAACCTTTCTACTTCTGTAATAAAACCTTTTTCCAACATAATATTTAAACGTAATAAAATATTTTTATACAATCTTTCCTTATTGTTATGTGTAATAATAATTTTTATTAACTTTCATGGAAAGTTTTCTTTATTTTTTTTTTTCCAAAAATAATTAATTATTTTATCAGTGTTTAAATATACTTCTAAAAATCTTTTTATTCTATAAATATCATTATTATTTATTTCATTTTTTTTTACTAATTTATTTAATAATAATAAATAATATTTATTATATTTTTTTATTTTATATTGTAAAAAAGGTATTTTTGCTATTCCTTCTAATAAAATTTTAAAATAAAACATTGTACCACCCACTAATATCGGTATTTTTCCTAAATTAATAATTTTTTTCATTACTTTTAATGCATCTTTACGAAACTCCCAAGCAGAATATTTTTCATTAGGATTTCTTATATCTATTAATTCATGGTATATATTTGTTGGTTTTGCTGTACCGATATCCATATGTCTATAAACCATAACAGAATCTACACTAATTAATTCACAATTTAATATTTTTTTTAATTTTATAGCTATTTTTGTTTTACCTGCTGCTGTGGTCCCCATTAAAAATATCGCTATTGGTTGTTTTATTATATTATAGTTTTTCATATTTTTTATTTAACTTTATATTTTACGTAAAAATAATTTATCTAATAAAAAATTAGATATTTTTATCCATGTAGGGCGTCCATGATTACAAATTTTGATATGTTTAGTTACTTCCATTTCACGTAACAATGAATTCATTTCTATGATCGTTAATTTTTTATTGGAACGTATACTATTATAACAAGAATATTTTATAAAATATTTTTTTAAAATATTTATTATATTTTTTTCAGAATGTACCAACTTAAATTTATCAAATATTTTTTTAAATATAAAATATATATTTATATTTTTGAAACCAAAATTTGGGATTTCTTTTATTAAAATTATATTAGATTTTATTATTTCTAATGTTATACCTACTTTTAAAAATTTGTCTTTATATTTTTTTATTAATGTAATTATTTCATAATCTACTTTTAGACTAATCGGTAATAATAATTTTTGTCTTAAAATTTTCTTTTTTAATTGTTGTTTTTTTATTTTTTCATAGATAATACGTTCATTTGCAGCATGAATATCTACAATAATTAAACCTTCTTTATTTTGTGAGATAATAAATTTTTCTTTATATTGACCTATTGCAAATCCTAAAAAGTTTTTATTTAAACTAGAATTTTTTTTTGTTTGAACAATGCATTCTTTGTTTGTTTCTACTTTCGACCGTTTATTTTTTAAATTACAATTATGTTTTAATGCAAAATAAATTTTTTCAAAAATAAATTTTTTTATTATATTTTCATCCATAAATCGTACTTTAGATTTATTCGGATGTATATTTACATCTAATAATTGTGAATATATACTTATATATAAAATATACGATGGTTTTAAACCATTAAACATAATCTCATTATATGCATTTAATATAATTTTTTTTAATAAAGGATCATTTATAATTCTTCTATTTATAAAAATATATTGTTTATTTTTCTTCACCTTATTGGTTGGTATAAACAACCAACCCATTATTTTTATTTTATTTTGTTTATCATATTTATTTATAAACAAACTATTTTTTATCAACTCTTTTCCAAAAAGTTTACCAATTCTATTTATACATTCATCAAGTTTTACACACGGTAATAATTTATATATATTTTTATTATTTATTAAAGTCCAACAAATATCAAATCTTGATAAAACTAAATTATAAAACATTTCAAATATTTTATTCTTTTCAATTCTATCACTAGATAAATATTTTAATTTTATTACATTATTATAAAATAAATCACTTATACTTACTGTCGTTCCTTTTAAATGCGGAAAGGGAAACATATCTATTTTTCCAAATTTATTAGATATCCCATACCCCTTATACGTTTCATTATAAGGATTAGATATTAACTCATAATTCGATATTTCACCTATAGCTGATAACGCTTCACCTCTAAACCCTAATGTTTTAATATTATGAATATCTTTTAAACTTTTTATTTTACTTGTTGCGTTTTTAGTAAATACTAATTTCAAATCATCTTTATTTATTCCACAACCATTATCTATAACTTCTATTAATTTTTTTCCACCTTTTTTAATATTAATTTTAATATTATTACTTCCAGCATCTATAGCATTTTCCACTAATTCTTTTAATACATATGAAGGATCTTGAATAATTTCTCCTGCCGATATTTTATTTATTAAGTTTTTTTTAAGTATTTTTATTCTATTCATAATCTTTTTTATTTTCACAACTAGATTTATTTAATAAAATATATTTTTTTACTACTTTTAATTTAAAAATATATTTTTTGTTTAACTTTATTATGTTTTTTTTTATATCTACTTTATATAAAGTTTTTTTTATATTTTTATATTTGATAATATAAATATCAATATTTAATTTTGTAAAATCTTTATATATCATTTTTATTTTTTTTCTTTTTGTTATAAACAACATACTATTCAATTTGTTTTTATTCCTTTTATCTATAAAAAAATATATTTCTTTACTTTTTATTTTATTTATTGGAAAGTCTTTTTTCATTTATAACATATTTCTTATAGCACCTGTATCAGCAGATGTGGCAAAATATGAATACCATTTTAACGTTTTAGTTATTTTTCTATTACGTTTAGTTATTTGGTTCCATTTGTTTTTATATTTTTTATTCATTTTTTTTCTACGATTCCGTAATATTTTTTTATTAATTAATACATTTATATATCTTTCTTTTATATTTATACTTATTAAATCATTATCTTCAATTAAAGCTATATTACCATATTCTGCTGCTTCAGGAGATATATGTCCAATTGATAACCCTGATGTACCACCCGAAAATCTTCCATCCGTTAATAAAGCACAATATTTATCTAATTTTTTATATTTTAAATAAGAGGTAGGATATAACATTTCTTGCATGCCAGGACCCCCTTTAGGGCCTTCAAAACATATAATTAAAATGTCCCCTTTTTTTATTTTATTCTTTAATATTTGTTTTACGGCTTTTTCTTGCGAATATACAACTTTAGCCCTACCTTTAAATGTTAAATTTTTTTTATATACTCCTGCTGTTTTCACTACACATCCTTTTTCTGCTATATTACCAAATAATATCGCTAACCCTCCATCTTTAGAATAACAATTGTTTATATTACGTATACAACCGTTTTTTCTATCTTTATCTAATACAGTCCATTGATTATTCTGATAAAACGCTTTTTTTGTTATTATACGACCCGGAGCTGCTTTATAAAAATTTAATATTTTTTTTTCATTAGAATACATAATATCCCATTTATATAAAGCTTTTTCTAATGTTTTACTATGTATTGTTGATACCTTTATATTTATTAAATTTAATTTATTTAATTCTCCTAACAACCCAAACACACCTCCTGCCCTATGAAAATCTTCAATATAATATTTATTTGTATTTGGCGATAATTTACATAATTGAGGCACCTTTCTTGATAAAATATCTATAGTTTTTAATTTAAATTTTATATTTGCTTCTTTAGCTATAGCTAATAAATGAAGTATTGTATTAGTTGACCCTCCCATCGCTATATCCATTATCATAGCATTTTCAAACGATTCTTTTACACAAATATCACGAGGTAAAAAATTTTTGTTCTTGTTATAATATTCTTTAGTAATTTCTACAATTCTTTTTCCTACTTTATTAAATAATACTTTTCTCTTTATATGAGTCGCTAACAATGTCCCATTACCTGGAAATGTTAATCCTAAAACTTCTAACAAACAATTCATAGAATTTGCTGTAAACATACCTGAACAACTGCCACACGTAGGGCATGCATTTTTTTCTATTTCTAATATTTTTTTTTTCTTATTATTTTTTGATCCACTTATTATTATTGCATCAACTAAATTTATATTTTTTTTATCTAACCTACCTGCTTCCATTGCACCCCCTGAAACAAAAATTGTAGGTACATTTAATCTAAAACAAGCTAATAACATACCCGGAGTAATTTTATCACAATTAGAAATACACACTAAAGCATCTGCGCAATGTGCATTAACCATATATTCTATTGAATCCGCTATAAGCTCTCTTGAAGGCAAAGAATACAACATACCGCTATGTCCCATAGCGATGCCATCATCTATCGCAATAGTATTAAACAATTTTGCATTAGCACCATTTTTTTTTATTGATTTTTTTATAATCTTTCCTACCTTATCTAAATTTATATGTCCTGGCACAAAATCTGTATAAGAATTTGCTATAGCAATTATTGGTTTATAAAAATCATTATCTTTCATTCCTGTAGCACGCCATAAAGCTCGTGCTCCAACCATATTTTTATTTGTCGTGGTATACGATCTATAATTTTTCATATTTTTACCTACATAATCATATTAAATATGTTAAAAAACTATTTTTGCAACATCTTTATAATCTTTAACAAAATGAATTTTTATATTTTTTTTTAAATAATTTGGTAAATTTTCAAAATCACTTTTATTACCTACCGGTAATAAAATTTCAAATATTTCACTTCTTCTAGCTGCTACTATTTTTTCTCTTATTCCTCCTACTGATAATACTTGACCTGTTAACGTAATTTCTCCGGTCATTGCTAACATTCTTTTTATACTTTGTAATTTAGCTAATGATATTAAAGCTGTTGTCATTGTTATTCCTGCGGATGGCCCATCTTTCTGTACTGATCCTTCTGGTACATGTAAATGTATAAAATACTTATTAAAAAATTTTTTATTTATATTATAATATTTTATATTCGATAATGTATAACTATAAGCTATATTTGCTGACTCTTTCATTACACTACCTAATTTTCCTGTCAATTTTAATCCATTTTTTAAATTATTTATTTTAACAGCTTCTATTGGTAAAGTCACACCACCTAGAGCCGTCCATGCTAATCCTGTTACTACACCTATACCTTTTAATAATTTTTCTTTTTTAAAAATAGGTATACCTAAATAATTTTTTAAATTATTTATTGAAATTTTTATCACTTTATTTTTATTTATTAATAATTTCACTACTGATTTACGAATAATACGATGTAATTGTTTTTCTAAATTTCTTACTCCTGATTCTCTAGCATATCCTTCTATAACTTGTTTTAATGCTGTCGATGTAATTTTTATACTATTTTTAGGTAAATTATCTTTTTTTAATAATCTAGGCCATAAATATTTAAAAGCTATATTATATTTTTCTTCAGATATATAACCATATAATCTAATCACTTCCATTCTATCATATAAAGGTATAGGAATTGTATCTATTTGATTTGCTGTACATATAAATAATACTTTAGATAAATCTACCTTTATATCTAAATAATTATCAAAAAATTCATTGTTTTGTTCAGAATCTAACACCTCCAACAAAGCAGACGCTGGATCATTATTATATGTTTGACTAATTTTATCTATTTCATCTAACATAATTACAGGGTTTAAGACTTGAGTATCTTTTAATGCTTGAACAATTTTTCCTGGCATTGAACTTACATATGTTCTACGATGCCCTTTTATTTCAGCTTCATCACGTATACCACCTAACGATATTCTATAAAATTTTCTTCCTAAAGCATTAGCTATAGATTTACCTATAGATGTTTTTCCCACACCTGGTGGACCTATTAATAATAATATTGAACCTCCTACAGTACCTTTAAATGTACATTCAGCTAAAAATTCTATAATCCTTTCTTTTATATCATTTATACCATCATGATTTTTATTTAATATTTTTCGGGCATAATTTATATCTATTATATCTTTCGATACAATTCCCCAAGGAATTTTTGTTAACCAATCTAAATAATTACGAGTAGTACTATATTCAGGTGATCCTATTTCTAATATTTTTAATTTATTTAATTCTTCGTTTATTTTTTTTTTTACTTTTTTTGATAAAACATATTTTGTTATACGTAATTTAAAATTTTTTATATCTTTTTTTCTTTCATCTTTTTTTATATCTAATTCTTTTTGTATAATTTTTAATTGTTCTCTTAAAAAAAATTCTCTTTGTCTCTGATGTATTTGCAAATTTACTTTTTGTGATATTTCACTATATATTTTCGATATTTCTATTTCTTTTCTTAACATAGGTAACACTAATTGCATACGATTTAAAATTGATAATGTTTCTAAAATTCTTTGCAATTCTTTACCTTTATTTGATGTTATTGCCGCTGCAAAATCAGTTAATGGACCTGGATCACTTGGACTAAATCTATTTAAATATTTTTTTAATTCTTCACCATATAAAGGATTAGTTGGTAATAATTCTTTTATTCCTTTTATTATCGCTATAGCATACGCACGTGTCTCATTAGATTCTTTATTTATAATTTCTTTAGGATATATAACTTCTACAAAAAAAGGAGGGTTTTTCGATATCCAATTTATAATTTTAAATCGTCTTAAACCTTGAGCTATCAATTGAATTTGATCACCCTCAGTACGATGCACTTTAACTATCGTTCCCATTACAGGAAATTCTTTTGTCTTTGGAATTTCTTTATTATTATTTCCAACATAAATTAATCCTAAACAACTATGTTTAGTATTCCCCACTCTTTTTATAGTTTCAATCCATCTATTTTTATTTATTACTAATGGTTGTATTTGAGCAGGAAAAAACGGCCTATTATTTATAGGAAGTAAATAAATACTTTCTGGAAACAAATGATTTATAGACACTATCTTTTGTCCTTTCTATTTATATTTTGTATTTATTAATAAACTTATCACTTATTTTATTTTCTATTATTTTTTTGTACTTATCAATATTTTTTTAATATTGATTTTTTTTTATAAAATTTAATATAATATATAATGATCTTAATATTTTTAACATTAATGACTATATTTTTATGATTAAAATCACTTCTCTTAAAGGTATGAAAGATATTTTACCTAAAAAATCTTTTATTTGGCAATACATAGAAAATAAAATAAAAATGATTTTATATAAATATTTTTATTTAGAAATTAGAACACCTATTATTGAAAAAACACATTTATTTAATATTTCTTTAGGACAAACTACAGATATAATAAAAAAAGAAATGTATACTTTTTATGATAAAAATCATATTTCTTTAACCTTAAGACCTGAAAACACTACTTCTATAATCAGATCTATATTAGAAAATCATATTAAAAATAAAGCACAAAAACTATGGTATGTAGGCCCAATGTTTCGATATGAAAATCCTCAACATGGTAGATATAGACAATTTCATCAATTTGGAGTAGAAACTTTTAACATGTATGGTCCTGATATTGATTCAGAAATAATTCTAATCACTAATAGAATTTTTAAAGTATTAGGTATACAAAAATATTTACATTTAGAATTAAATTCTTTAGGATCAAAAACATCCAGAATATTATATTCTAATATATTATTTAAATATTTTAAAAAATTTAAAAACTATTTAGATACTAATCTAATATATAAATTATATAAAAATCCTTTAAGATTATTAGACAATAAACTAAATAATATCAAATATATATTAATACATACTCCTAAAATATTAGATTTTATTGATATAAAATCTAGTCAACACTTTGAATATTTAAAAAATATTTTAAATTACACCAATATCAAATACAAAATCAATAAAAACTTAGTACGAGGTTTAGATTATTATTCGAGAACTGTTTTTGAATGGAAAACTAAATTTTTAGGTAGTCAAAATACTATATGTGCTGGGGGTAGATATGATTATTTAATAAAATACTTTCATGGTAAAAAAACTCCAGCTATAGGTTGTGCAATAGGTTTAGAAAGAATAATATTATTATTAGAAAAAATAAACAATTTACCAACCAATATTAAAATTCAAAGTCATATTTTATTTATTACACTTTCAAACGAAAAAAAAATTATAATTAAATCAATAAAACTGTTAGAAACTATTCGTAATGAATTACCTAATTTAATTATACAAATCACTTATTGTAATACATCTTTAAAAAAACAATTATATAAAGCAAATAAAAACAACATACATATTATTTTACTTTATGGACATAATGAATTTCAAAATAAGAAATTTTCTATAAAAGATTTATATAATAACACACAAAAATTATTAGCTTTCAAACCTTTAATAAAAAATTTAAAATTAATATTTTATTATGAATCAAATTATTTCAATTATTGGTAAAACCAATGTAGGCAAATCTACATTATTTAATTGTTTAACCAAAACAAAATATTCTATAACAAACAATATTCCTTTTTTTACAAGAGATAGAAAATATGGATTTTTACAAATAAACAATAACAAATTCACTTTAATCGATACAGCAGCTATTTCCAATAATTTTTTTTATTATAAAGAAAAAAATATAACATATTATATTAATAAACAAACTAAAATAGCTATTCAAGAATCACATATCATTTTATTTTTAATAACATCTTATACTCAATTAGATTCTTTTTATAAAAAATTTATCAAATTTTTACAACAAAAAAATAAAACCATTATATTTATTATAAATAAAATTGATTATATCATTAATTTTTCTTTTAAAAAGTTCTTTAATTTTTATAAACCAATTTTTATATCTGCTTTACACAAGATCAATATCAAACAATTATTAAATAACATAAAAGTTCATTTATCTAAAAATAAAAACCATATTCATAATAATAATTATGAGTATACTAAAATATGTCTAATAGGAAAAACTAACGTTGGCAAATCTACATTAATTAATAGCTTATTAAAAGAAACTCGTTTAATTATTAATCATCGTCCTGGAACCACTAGAGAAAATATAACAATAAAACTCCTTTATAAAAATCATTTATTTATTTTAACTGATACAAAAGGAATAACTCAAAATATAAAACAACATAAATTTTTATTTAATTTCATACAACACCATGATATTATTTTTTTTATTATAGATGCCACTATGGGTTTTTTTGAACAAGATATATTTCTTTTAAAAAAAATTTTTTTCTTAGGAAAACATTTATTTTTAATTATCAATAAATGCGATGCAATCAATAATAAACAAAAACTATTTCTCAAACAAACTTTACATCTAAAATTATATCAATACATAAAATTTTTAACTATACATTTTATTTCTGCTTTATATTTTTATAATTTAAAAACCCTATTTAATTCTATAGACTTTTTTTTATATTTAAAATCCAAAAGTTGGTCAATACATTTTTTAACCAAATTAATTAATTTAGCCATTAAAAAAAAACCCCTTTTTAAAAAAAAACATATTTTAAAATTTTTATTAGCAAAACAAATTAATATTAATCCTATTATTATTATTATTTTTGGTCAAAAACAAATCAATTTTTTACCAAATCATTATAAAAAATATTTATTTAATTTTCTTGTACAAAACTTAAATATAAAAAATATTTTTTTACAACTTCATTTTTTTAATAATTAATTACACGCCTGAGAGGATTCGAACCTCCAACTTTTTGATTCGTAATCAAATACTCTATCCAATTGAGTTACAGGCGCTTTATTAATTTGGAGAGAGAGGGTTTCGAACCCTCGATAGATTTTTTCTATACTCCCTTAGCAGGGGAGTGCCTTCAACCACTCGGCCACCTCTCCTTATATTTCTTCTTTTATATATTTTTTATCTAATTTAAAAGCTGTATGTAATACCTTTATTGCTAACTCCATATATTTTTCATCAATCATTATAGACATTTTTATTTCTGATGTAGACACTAATATAATATTTATACCGTTTTTTTCTAAATTATACATCAGTTTATTTGCTATGCATGAATGTGATTTTATTCCAACTCCAACAATTGAAATTTTAACAATTTTATCATCACCTTCTATTTGTCCACCTAATTTATTACACACATATTCTTTTATCAAATTATACATTGTTTTATAATCATCTTTTGATACAGTAAACGTTACATCAACTTGATTATTGATGTTTTTTATATTTTGAATACAACTATCTATATTATATTCTGATATTTTTTTTAAAATTTTATAACATACCCCGGGTAATACATCGTAAACAGAAACAGTTATTTTCGCCTCATTACAATTATATGTTATTCCTGAAATTAACGGTTTTTCCATATTTTTTTCTAAAATAGACCTCTTTTTTATTATTAATGTACCTGGATTATTATCAAAAACAGATAACACTCTTACGGGTATATTATATTTTCCTGCAAACTCCACAGAACGGATTTGTAATACTTTTGATCCTAAACTAGACAATTCTAACATTTCCTCAACAGTAATATATGATATTAAACTGGATTTATTGCATAGTCTAGGATCTGTTGTATAAACGCCAGATACATCTGTATATATTTGACATTCATCTGCTTTAATAGATGTAGCTAATGCTAATGCTGTTGTATCTGACCCACCTCTTCCTAGAGTAGTTATATTTCCATATTTATCTATTCCTTGAAAACCCGCCACTACCACAATAATATTATTATTTATATCTTTATTTATTATTGAAGTATCTATATGTTGTATACGAGCTTTTGTATACACACTATCTGTAAATATAGATAATTGTGCTCCTGTATAAGATTTTGATTTAACACCAACTTTATTTAAAGCCATCGATAATAAAGACATAGTTACTTGTTCACCAGTTGATATCAAAATATCTAACTCTCTATTATTATAAATATTATTTACTTTTTTTTCATTATACATTTTTTTAGCTAAACATAATAATCTATTGGTTTCTCCACTCATAGCGGATACTACAACAATTATTTTATGATTTTTTTTATAAAATAATTTGATTTGTTTAGCAATATTTTTTATATTTTTTATTGACCCTACTGATGTCCCCCCAAATTTTTGTACAATAATTCCCATTCTTATCCTCATTTTTTTAAAATATTTTTTATTTTATTTTTTATTTTTTTAATATATAATATACTACTAGTTTTTATATACGAAAACTCATTATTGTTATTATAAATAATATTTTGATTTGTTTTTAAAATTACACTATATTGAATGATATTTAAACAATCTTTAGTTATTTTAATAACTACATATATAGAATTATTCTTAATATAATATAAAATTAATATACTTTTATTTAGTATAAAATTTAGTATTTTATTTAGTATTAAAAATAAATCTTTTTTATACTCAATTTTTATGTTTTTTATTAAAATTTTATATTCAAATAAATAAAACATTTGATTTAATAACTTTTTTATTAATTGTTTTATCTTTATTTTTTTTAACCTTTTTAAATTATCAATATATATTTTTTGTTTATTTATAATATTTAATATATTCTTTTCTATATTTTTTATATTTTGTTTAATGTTATAAGATATATTTTTAACAATTAAATTATTTTTGAAGATATAATGTATAGCTTTTTTATTAGTTAATGCCTCAATACGACGTATTCCTTTAGATACACTTCTTTCTGAAACAATACAAAAATTAACAATATTTTTTGTATTGTTGATATGAGTTCCATTACAAAATTCTATTGAATAACTACCCTCTTTTCCAATACATACTAACTGTATATTTTTTTTGTCTTGTCTTGATAATTTTTTTATAGAAATTATATTTTGTTTTATAATTTCATTGTTCATTAATTGTTCAATAATAAATAATTGTTCATTTGAAATTTTTTTATAATAATTAAAATCAAAGGTTATTTTTTTTTCATTAATTAAAAATCCTTTTTTCACAATATTTAATACTCTTTTTAACGTTTCATTTAATAAATGTATTGCAGAATGATTTATACTTATTTTATAACGAAACACTTTATCTATATAAATATTTACATTAGTATCACTCAATAAATAACCTTTTAATAATCTTCCGATATGCATATATAAATTTTTATACTTTTTTACCTGATATACTTTAAATTTTCCTATATCATTATATATATATCCAATATCACTAATTTGTCCACAAGATTCAAAAACAAATGATGTTGTTTTTAAAATAATAATTCCTTCTATATTTTCTTTTATAACTTGTATTTTTTTACCTTTTTTATTACAAATTTGTATTATATTACTTTTAATGTTTTTTTTCCTTTCTTGTATATATTTAATAACCTCTATTCTTTACTATAACTATAATTTATACTATAATTTATATAATACAACTTATGAAAAATAATTTATATAATACAACCCCAATAATTACACAATATTTAAAAATAAAAAATAAATATAAAAATATTTTATTATTATATCGAATGGGTGATTTTTATGAATTTCTTTTTGAAGATGCACATAAAGCGTCTGCTTTATTAAATATACAATTAACTAGTAAAGGAAAATATAATAATAAACCTATTCCAATGGCTGGAATACCTTATCATAGGATAAATACATATTTAAAACGTATCATAACTAACGGAATATCTGTTGCTATTTGTGAACAAATACAAAATAATAAAAAAACTAATACCAAATTAATAGAAAGAAAAGTAATTCGAGTAATAACACCTGGAACTATATATGAAGAAAATTTATTAGATGAAAATAAAGATAATTTAATTTTATCAATAATATATAAAAATACTATATGGGGTATTTCTTGGTTAGAATTCACAACAGGCGATTTTGGAGTTTTAGAAGTTAATAATACACACAATTTAATTTTAGAATTAGAAAGATTAAATCCTGTTGAATTATTAATTCCTAGTTCAACTAAACACTTACCTACACTTCCCATAAAAAAATCAATAATAAAATATATAAATGATGACTTTTTTAATTATAACAATGCTTATAATATATTGTATAACAAATTAAACATAAAAAATATAGATACTAAACTTCATAATGGTATATCTGCAGCTGGGGCTATAATTCAATATATAAATAATAATAAAATTTATAATTTATCACATATTAATCATTTAATTTTTGAAAAAAACAAATATAAGTTAAATATAGATCTTACCACTAAAAAACATTTAGAACTTGATATAAATGTTAATGGTAAACAAGAAAATACATTATTTAGTGTTTTAAACACCACAATGACAAATATGGGTAGTAGATTATTAAAAAAATGGATTAATAATCCCATTACAAATTATAAATTAATTGAATTAAGACAAAATGCTATTCATATTATTATAAATAATGATTTAATATATATTTTACAAAACAATATCAAAAAAATTGGCGATATAGAACGTATAATTACTAGAATAGCTTTAAAAAAAGCAAAACCCCTAGATTTAATCAAATTAAAAAACGCTTTAAAAGTATTTCCTAAAATTAAAAATATATTAAATAGAATTTTAAAAAAAAATCAACACATAAAATCTATACTTAATAATATATATCTATATATAAAAATATATCCAAATATAGATTTACTTTTACATGATGCTTTAATCGACAATCCTCCTAATACTATTAGAGATGGATATGTAATAAAATCTCATTTTAATCTCAAATTAGATACATTACGTGAAATCTATAATAATTCAGAAAAGTATATAAAAAAATTTGAAAATAAAGAAAAAATTCGTACAGGTATCTCTAAACTAAAAATTAATTTTAATAAACTTAATGGTTTTTTTATAGAATTACCTAAAAAACATACTTACAAAATACCTAAAGAATATATAAAAAATAAAACATTAAAACATTCAGAAAGATTTTATTCTAAAGAATTAAAATCTTTTGAAAATTTATTAATAGAATCTAAAGAAAACTCAATAGAATATGAAAAAAAAATTTATAAAAAAATAATTAATATTCTTATTAATAATATTAATTGTTTATTAAAAACATCAAAAGCAATAGCAGCATTAGACGTGATTACAACTTTATCTGAAAGAGCTTTAGCTCTGAATTTTTGTAAACCAATAATAAATAAAAACAAAATAGGCATAAAAATCATAGAGGGTAGACATCCTATAATAGAATCTGTAAATAAACATCAATTTATACCTAATAATTTATATTTAAATCATAATCATAATATAAACATTATTACAGGACCCAACATGGGTGGTAAATCTACTTATATTAGACAAAATGCCATAATAGTTTTATTAACTTATATAGGAAGTTATGTACCTGCTAAATATGCTGAAATCGGTCCTATTGATAAAATTTTTACTAGAATAGGATCTTATGATGATTTAAGTGCAGGCAAATCAACATTTATGATAGAAATGCATGAAACTGCTAATATATTAAATAACGCAACATTTAAAAGTTTAGTATTAATGGATGAAATAGGAAGAGGAACTAACCCTACTGAGGGTTTATCTATCGCTTGGGCATGTTTAGAAAAATTAATACAAATTAAAGCTTTAACTTTATTTTCTACTCATTATTTTAGTTTAACTCAAATAGACAAAAAATTTAAACAAATAAAAAATATACATTTTAATGCCTTAATAAATCATAATAAAATTACTTTTATGTATAATATTAATCAAGGTGCCACAAACAACAGTTATAGTTTAACTGTTGCTAGTTTAGCACATATACCACATTTTATTATAAATAAATCCACACAAATTTTAACAATATTAAAAAAACATAAAACAAATCATACAAAAATATATAAGTTAATAAATTTTATCAAAACATTTAAAATTAAAAAATTAACCATTTATCTAAAATTTTTCAAAACTTTAATCAACAAAATCAAACATATCACTTAATTATATTTTTTTTCCATAATTTTGATTTTTTGCTTTATAACTAGATCTTATTAAAGGACCAGAAGCAATATAATTAAAACCTAAAATATAACATATTTTTGCATAAAAATAAAAAGTTTTTGGATGAACCCATCGTTGAATTGGTAAATGAAATTTAGATGGTGAAATATATTGTCCTATAGATATAATATCTACTTTATTTTTTTTTATATCTTTTATAACTTTTATAATCTGTTTATCATTTTCACCTACTCCTACCATTAAACCTGATTTAGTTTTTACTTTTGGACAATAATTTTTATATTGTTTTAATAAATTAAGTGAATAAAAATAATTTCCACCGGGTTTAACTTTAAAATATAAATTGTGTATAGTTTCTATATTATGATTTAATACATTAGGTTTATTTTTTATTAATATCGTAATCGCAATATCACTTTTTCCTCTAAAATCAGGTACTAAAACTTCTATTTTGATATTTTTATATAATCGTTTTATTGCTCCAATACATTTTGAAAAGTGATTAGCTCCTCCATCATATAAATCGTCACGATTTACTGAAGTAATAACTATATATTTTATATTTAATTTAATAAGTATTTTGATTATATCAAAAGGTTCATAATAATTTATATTATTGGTATTACCATATAACACATCACAAAAAGGACATTTTCTAGTACATTTATTTCCTAAAATCATAATTGTTGATATACGTTCATTAAAACATTTTATTATATTAGGACAAGAGGATTCTTCACAAACTGTATGTAAATAATTTTTCCTTAATTTATTTTTTATATTTTTGATTTCATTATATATAGGTATACGTAATTTAATCCAAGTAGGTTTTAACAATAATGTTTGTTTCATAACCTCTTACCTATTTTTATTAAAAAACATTTCTAAAAGTTCCTATAATATTTGGAAGGCGTGGGATTTGAACCCACGAATTTTATTTATCAAATTACTTGTTTTCGAAACAAGTGCAATCAACCTCTCTGCCAGCCTTCCTTTATATACGGAGGGACAGGGATTTGAACCCTGGAAAAGTAATTAGCTTTTGTCGGTTTTCAAAACCGATGCATTCAACCACTCTGCCACCCCTCCTATTTTAGGATATAGTTATAATAATTTTATTGTTATTTAAATTATTAATTTCATTATAAAATTTATTTTTTTTAACACAAATAATATATTTTATATTCTTTTTATTTATTCCTTTTAAAACTAAATTATTAACTATAAAATTCATTCTATATTTATTTAAATATAAATTATATTTTATATTTCCTAAACCTATTGTATCAATTTTTAATAATATTTTTTTATTTGGATTATTACGCATATATATAATATATTGATTTAACATATTATTAAATTTGTTATTAAAAAAATAAAGATCATAATTAAAATAAATATGTTTAATAAAAGGTAATTTATTATAAAAAAATTCATTATTTAATTTAATATTATTAAAAAAAATAATATTATTTTTTTTTAATAAAATTAATATTGAAAATAATATTATTATTTTTTTTAATATATTTTTTTTGTTCATATTATATTTTTTTTCTTTTTATTTATATTATAATAATGTGTTAAAGCAATTGCTATTGCATCTATAGCATCATAATTCTTAATATATCTTACTTTAAAAAACGAAGAAACTATTTTTTTTAAAATGACTTTAGTTGATGCACCATATCCTGTAATACATTGTTTAATTAAACGAGATGAATATTCAAAAACTGGTAAATTATTATTTGCAGCGCATACTATAGCTGTTCCTCTAGCTTGAATTAACCTTAAAGTTTTAAAAATATTTTTTTTATTAGATATAAATACTTCTTCTATTGCAATTTCATAAGGGCAATAATGAGATATTATCTCACTAATTCCACTATATATCAAATTTAATTTTTTTGAAAAATTATTAATTTTAATCACATTTATATAACCACTATCCATATAATATGGATAATCTTTTATCTTTATTAAACCAAACCCTGTTTTTAACAAACCGGGATCTATACCTAAATATATCATTGTAAATTTATGAAGGTGCTCCTGTTAAATAACAAATCAATTTGTTGTTTTTAGGAAACGCAATAACATCTCTAATATTATTAGATTTTGTTAATAACATTACTATACGATCTAAACCTAACGCTAACCCTCCATGTGGTGGTACAGCATATTTAAAAGCTTTTAAAAAAAAACCAAAATTTTTATTAATTTTTGTATAACTTAATCCTAATATTTTTAATATTATTTTTTGAATTTTTTCATCATTTATACGAATTGACCCCCCACCTAATTCAATACCATTAATTATTAAATCAAAAGAATTAGCAACAGATTGTTCTGGATTATATATTAATTCGTCTAATTTAGATTTAGGTGCAGTAAATGGATGATGATATGATGTTAAAATTCCTGAATCATCACGTTTAAATAAAGGAAAATTTATCACCCATATAGGAGCCCATTGGTTGATATAAAGATTAAAATCTTTTGCTAATTTTGTTATTAACGCTGACAAGGAATTGTTTACAATATTTTTTTTATCAGCACAACACAAAATTATATCTCCATTTTTTATATGTAATTTTTTGATAAGGTTTTTGATAAATTCCTCTGTTATATTTTTTAAAATAGGAGATTTTAAACCATTTAAACCTAATTCTATATTGTAAAATTTTATCCATATTAACCCTTTTGCACCATATACTTTAACCAAAGTAATATATTTTTTAATTTGTTTAATAGATAAACACACACCCCCTTTTATTTTTATAGCGCCTATTCTGTTATTTTTACTTTTTTGTAATATATTTTTAGGCATTAAATCATCTATATCTTTTATCTTTATTGGAATTCTTAAATCCGGTTTATCTGTTCCATATTTTTTTATAGCCTCTGTATATTCTAGTTTTTTAAATTCTGTTGAGAAATTTAAATTCAATATTTCTTTAAATAAATATTTTATCATATTTTCAATTATATTAATTATTGTTTGCGAGTTCATAAATGAAGTTTCTATATCAATTTGTGTAAATTCTGGTTGTCTATCAGACCGTAAATCTTCATCTCTAAAACATTTAGCGATTTGATAATATCTATCTAAACCTGACAACATTAAAATTTGTTTATATATTTGAGGTGATTGAGGTAAAGCAAAAAATTTATTGAAATTTTTATGACTTTTTATAATAAAAGTACGCGCTCCTTCAACCGTAAGATTGCTTAATATAGGTGTTTCGATTTCAATAAATTTATTAAAATTTAAAAATTTTCTAATTTTATGATTGATTTTAGAACGAAGAATTAACTTATTTATATATTTTTTACGACGTAAATCAATATAACGATATTGAAATCTTAATTCTTCTTTAATTTTTTTATTATCATATATTTTAAACGGTAAAGTTATTGATTTACTTAAAATATTTAATTCAATTATAAATATATCAATCATATTATTTTTTACAGGTCTTAATTTTATTAATCCTATTATTTTTATAATATATTCAGATTTTATTTTTTTTGCTAACACAAAATTTGTAAAATCAATTTTTTTTGAATCAATAACTATTTGAATTATACCATACATATCACGTAAATCTATAAATAAAATTCCACCATGATCACGAATTTTATTCACCCATCCGTATAACGTTACATAACTATTTATAAAATTTTGATTGACTTTACCACAATAATTAATACGCATTTTTTATTTCCATAAAAATATATAAGTTACAATAATTATTTATTATAATGAATCTATATATAAATATTATAAGAGATATTAATGAAAATTAATAATATTATTCCTAAATTATTTAAAGCTTTATCAAAAAAAGATTATAAAAAAATAAAAAGTTTATTAAAATATTTTCGTTCAGCTGATATTGCTGATATAATTTCACTGAAATCAAATAAATTCATAATACAAATATTAAATAGTCAAAACTCCAAAAGAAAAGCTGATATTTTTTCTTATTTACCAAAAGATAAACAACTTGAAATTACTAAAGAACTTAATAATGAAGAAATAATAAAAATTTTTGTAAAAATGAATTCTGATGATAGTGCTGATGTATTTAATATGTTTGAACCAATACGTAGAGAAAATATTTTACGTAGTATGGCAAATAAAGTTAGAGAAAATATTAGAAAACTTTCTAGTTATGAAGATGGAACTGCTGGTGCTATTATGACATCAAATTATGTTGTTATACCTGAAAATATCAATGTATTAAAAGCGTTAAACAAAATCAAACAAACGGCACCAGATGCAGAAACCATTTATCAAATATATGTATTAGATAAAAATCAAAAATTAACTGGAACATTATCATTACGTCAAATTATTTTAGCTAATCCTATTGCTTTAATAAAAGATTTAATGATAAAAGATGTAATATATGTTAATACCAATTCAAAACAAGAATATGTAACTAAAATGATTTCACATTATGATTTTTTAGCCATACCTGTAATTAATTCTGAACATAAATTAGTAGGCATCATTACATATGATGATGCTATGGATGTTGTCGAAAGAGAAACAACAGATGATTTTCATAAATCAGGTAGTGTAGGTACTTTAGAATATAATATTGTTCGTACAAAATTATGGACGTTATATAGTAAACGTATATTTTGGTTAGTTTTATTAATTTTTGGTAATTTATTTTCTGGAGCTGGAATATCACAATATGAAGATACCATTTATTCTAAAATATCTTTAGTTTTTTTCTTACCTTTATTAATAGGTAGTGGGGGTAATGCTGGATCACAAGCAGCTACTCTTATGATAAGAGGTTTAGGTACAGGAGAAATTAACATTAAAGATTGGGCTAAATTAATGAGTAAAGAATTATTAGTTTCCGGAATATTAGGTTTCACAATGGCCATTGTAATATATCCAATTGGATATATTCGAGGAGGAATCGAAGTAGCATATTCTGTAGCGATTAGTATGATAATCATTGTTATTATAGGTAGTTTACTTGGTATGTCGTTACCTTTTTTTTTAAATCGATTAGGATTCGATCCTGCTGCTGCTAGTGCTCCTTTAGTTGCTACTTTATGTGATTCACTAGGAGTTTTAATTTTTTTTTCTATAGCAACATTAATACTTAACGTCAACTAGTAAGATTATTGTATTGGTGACGCTAAAAAAGCTGTTTTAGAAATTAATTTATTTATTAACGAACGACATTTTATTTCATTTAATTTTATTAATTTACAATATAATAAATCTTGTTTTAACATATAATCAACATCTTTAGCAAAATCATAATCAATTATATATGCTGTTATTTCAAAATTTAATCTAAAAGATCTATTATCTAAATTTATAGTTCCTACTGAAGCTGTATGATCGTCTATTAACATAACTTTTTGATGTAAAAAACCTTTTATATATTTATATATTTTTACTCCAAATTTTATTAATTCAGATAAATAACTAAATGTAGATAAATAAACCAATAAATGATCTGTACGTTCCGGTATAATTATTTTAACATCTACACCTCTTAATGCTGCTAATTTTAATGAATCCATTACACTTTGATCTGGAATAAAATAAGGACTAGTTATCCAAAATTTTTTTTTTGCTATATTTATTGAATTTTGAATTAATAGGCTTGCATTATTTATATTATAAACAGGACCACTTGGTACAATAATTATATGTTGATTTTTTTTGTTTGATATTATTGGTTTCCAATTTAAATTTTTTATTTTTGTTTCTGTTGTCCAATACCAGTCTTCTAAAAAAATTTCTTGTAAAAATAAAACACTAGGTCCTATTATATGTAAATGTGTATCTCTCCAATATCCTATTTTTTTATTTCTACCTAAATATTCAAGTCCGATATTTAATCCTCCTGTCCATGCTTCTTTACCATCTACTATTAGTAATTTTCTATGATTACAAAAATTTATTTTTAAAATATTTTTCCACCCTTTACAAAAACCAAAATAAAAAATTTTTATTCCTGCTTTTTGTAATTCTTTTATAAAAATTTTTGATAAATTATGACTACCAATTTTATCATAAATAACAAAAATTTCAATACCTTTTTTTGCGCTATATATTAAAAGTTGTTTTAATTTTTGACCTATTATATCATTTTTTATTATAAAAAATTGAAGTAAAATATATTTTTTTGCTCTTTTTATACCATCAAACATACTTTTAAATGTAATATACCCATTTATTAATAATTTGGCAAAATTTTCTTTCGTCAAAGGAAACATTGCTAATTTTTCTACTACTTGTACATTACAATTTATATATGGTTTAAATTTTTTATTATGTAAAATATTTTTTTTTCTTATGTATCCGCAAAAATTAGGACAAGATAATATCCAAAATATAGGAATTGATAAATAAGGAAATGTTATTAACGATATAAACCAAGCAATAGCACCTTGAGCTGTTCTACTTATCATAATAGCTATTATTATAGAAAATAATAATATTAAAAATATTATTATATTAAAAATATTAAAAATATAATTCATACAAATTGTATTAATAAAGGTTTTAAGGTTTTAAGGTTTTAAGGTTTTAAGGTTTTAAGGTTTTAAGGTTTTTACCGTTGTAACTGTTTACTGCTCACGATCTTTTGTATGTTGACTAGCTTTACCTAAATGGTGGATGATGGGTATCGAACCCACGACACACGGAGCCACAATCCGGAGCTCTACCACTGAGCTACACCCACCAAATACGTCCAGCAGGAATTGAACCTGCAACCTACGACTTAGAAGGCCGTTGCTCTATCCTATTGAGCTATGGACGCATATCGGAGTAGAGGGATTTGAACCCCCGACACCCTACTCCCAAAGTAGGTACGCTACCTGACTGCGCTATACTCCGTGGATTAACTATAAAACCAAATATTTCTTTTAAATGTATCTTTAAAAACAACATCAAATTTATTTAAATAATTTCTTAATTTATCTGATTGTAAAAAATTTTTTTCCTTTTTAGCAATATTACGTTTTAATATCAATTTTTCAATTTGTTTTATATTTAATAATATTTTTTTTTTAAAAACATTTTTTGGTAATGACTTTAAAATTCCTATTAGATTTCCTAAACGTATTAATTCAAAACATAAATATTGAGCTTTTTTGATTTTACCTAAATGAAAACTATTTTTTAGTTTATATAATATATCAAATAAAATATAAATTGCTTTTACTGTATTCAAATCATTTTCTAATGCTAAAATAAATTTATTATAAAATAAATTATTATTTTTTCCTTTTATTGGTGTAATAATATTTAGTATTTTATAAAATCTTTTTAATGAATTAAAAGCCATATCTAAGGAATATTTAGTATAATTGATTGATTTTCTATAATGCGTTAAAAGAAAAAAATATTTAATTACTTCATTATGATATTGTTTTAAAATTTTACGTAATACTATAATATTATTTAAAGATTTAGACATTTTTTTATCATTTATATTTATATGCCCTGAATGTATCCATATATTAACATGTGGTTTACAAAAAATTAATTCACTTTGAGCTTTTTCATTTTCATGATGGGGAAAAATTAAGTCTAACCCCCCACCATGAATATCAAATTTATTACCTAAATATATTTTTGATAACACTGAACATTCAATATGCCATCCTGGCAAACCCACACTCCACGGAGAATCCCAACCATATTTATAATTTGTTTTTTTCCATAAACTAAAATCTAATTTATTTTTTTTATATTTATCTTTTTTAATACTTACAACTAAATTTTTTACGGTTTGATTACTTAATATACCATATATATTATGTTTATTTATTTTAAAATAAACATTACCTTTATTTATATATGCATAATCTTTTTTTATTAATTTATTTATATAATATATTATAATATTTTTATATTTACTCACTTTAGGTTCATAATCAGGAGACAATAAACATAATTGTTTTTCATCTTTATATATTGAAGTAATAATTCTTTTTGTTAATCTATTTATAGATTCTTTATTTTTTATAGATTTATTTATAATTTTTTTATCTATATCAGTTATATTTCTTACATACGTTATTTTATAGCCTCTACTTTTTAAATATTTATTTATTAAATAAAAAACAAACATATTTCTTCCATGACCAAGATGGCAATAATCATATACCGTAATACCACAAACATATGTTTTTAATTTATTATATTTTATAGGAATTAATAAATCTTTATAATTCTTTAATGTATTATATATAAACAATGAATCACCTTAAGTTTTTAAACTTATAATCTTATTAAACACTAAATTATTTTTATTATAATCATATCTATCAGCACAAAAATAACCCACTCTTTCAAATTGTACTTTTGTTTCAGGTTTTATATTATCTAATATAGGTTCACATATAGATTTAGTAATTTTTAAAGAATTTTTATTAATATTGTTTTTTAATAAATTTTTATAATGACGTATTTCAACTTTTACCCCATGTTTCACACTTACCCAATGAATTACTCCTTTTATTTTTTTTCCTTCAAGATTTTTATTTTTAGTATTTAAATAAACAATACCTTGGATTTCTTTTATCTTTTTATTTTTCAAATAAATAATTTTCTTACATTTTATTATATAAGAATGACGTAAACGTACTTTTGTTCCTAGCGATAATCTAAAAAACTTTTTTTTTGGACTACTATTAAAATCATTTAAATCTATCCAAATTTCTCTATTAAAAAATAAACTTCTAGTACCCATTTCTATAAACGGATGATTTCTAACGTTAATTAATTCTTCATAATCTACAATTAAATTCGTTAATACTAATTTTATTGGATTAATTACACACATTACTCTACTAACTTTATTTTCTAAATCAGAACGTATAACATAATATTGCATATTTATATCTATAATATTATTTGATCTTGTGATCCCTGTTATTTTACATAATTTATTTAAAGACGATGGAGTATAACCCCTACGTCTCATTCCCGAAACCGTTGATAATCTAGGATCATCCCACCCACAAATAATTTTTTTATCTATTAATAATTTTATTTTTCTTTTAGAAGTTAACGAATAATTTATATTCATTCTAGAAAATTCTATTTGTTTTGGATATTTTAATTTATTATTTAAAATATTTTTAATAAACCATTGATATAACTTTCGATTATTTTCAAATTCTAATGTACATATTGAATGTGTTATTCCTTCTAATATATCAGATTGACCATGAGTAAAATCATAAGACGGATATATTTTCCATTTATTTCCAGTTCTATAATGATAAACGTTTATAATACGATACATTATAGGATCTCTTAAATTGATATTCTTAGATTTCATATCAATTTTTGCACGCAACACTTTATTACCTTCTTTAACAAAACCCTTATACATTTTTTTAAATAAAAAAATGTTGTCTTTTATACTACGATTTCTATAAGGACTATTATATCCAAAGGATTTAAAATCACCTCTATATTTTTTTATTTCTGTTATAGATAAATCATCAACATAAGCATTACCTTTTTTTATTAACAATAAAGCCCATTCATATAATTTATTAAAATAATTAGAAGCATAATAAATATTATGAAATTTATATCCTAACCAATGGATATCTTCTAAAACAGAATTAATATATATATTATTTTCTTTAATAGGATTCGTATCATCAAATCGAATATAACATTTTCCATTAAAATATTTTGATAAACTATAATTTACCCATATTGCTTTAACATGACCAATATGTAAACAACCATTGGGTTCAGGAGAAAACCTAGTAATAATTATTTTTTTAAACATAATTCGATTTGTTATTTCTTTAATAATTTTTATCATTAACTAATCCATTATTATTTAACATAATACGTAATATTCTATGTAAGTTTTTAGTATTAGGACGTATATTATTTAATAAAAAATACGTTTCAGCACCTTGTTCTATTAACATACCTAAACCATCATATATTTTAGCGTTATTAGTTTTTGCAAATTTTAAAAAATTAGTCATTCTTTTTGAATACATTAAATCATAAGCTATAGTGTTTTTAAAAATATTTTTATATAAAAATATTTTATCTTTTTTTATACTTAAACTTGTACCATTGATTATAACATCAAAAGACTTTTTATTTTTTAATTCCTCATATTTACAAAATTTAATTATATTATTTAAATTAAATCTATTTATGATGTCTTTACATTTTACTAATGTCCTATTAACTAAATAAATTTTATTAGGACCTAAATCTAATAATTGTTGTATTATACTATTTATTGCACCTCCTGCTCCTAATAAAAGAATACGTTTATTTAATATTTTTATTTTTAATCGATTAAAATCTCTTATTAAACCTACTCCATCTGTTGTATCTCCATATATATTTGTTTTATTTATTATTAAAGTATTTACTGCTCCTGCAATTTTAGCTCTATAAGATATTTTATTAGCTATTTTAATTGCATATTGTTTATATGGTATGGTAATATTAATACCTATACCACCACATTTTAACAATTTTATCCATTCTTGTTTAAATTTTTTTTTATTTATAATATTTATAGCTTTATAATATAAAAAAATATTATTTTTTTTACCAAAATAACTGTGTATTATAGGAGATAAAGAATGTTTGATTGGTTTACCAAAAACACAAATAAGTTTTTTTTTCATTATATAAATCTCATATGAAAATATTAAAATACCCAGATAAACGTCTTAACATTATAGCAAAACCAATTAAAAATATAAATAATAATATAAAAAATTTAGTTTTCAATATGATTAATACCATGTATGCCCATAACGGTATAGGGTTAGCAGCTACACAAATCAATAAACATATTCGTATATTTGTTATGGATATTAGTAAAACTTATAATCAACCATTAATTATTATTAATCCAAAATATACCTTTGTAAATACTAAATATAAAAAAGTTAAAGAGGGATGTTTATCTATACCTAATTATTTTGAATATATTTATAGATCTATTAATATTATTATAAATGCAATAGATATAAATGGTAATAATTTTATTATTAATGCTTATGGAAAAATTGCACAATGTATACAGCATGAAATTGATCATTTAAATGGTAAATTATTAATAGATAATTTATCAAAAAAACATAAAGGATAACAAATATGAATCAATTATCATTAGTTGGTGATATTGGAGGAACTAATGTTCGTTTAGCTTTAGTATCATCAAATCAATTTAATCTTTATAAAATAAAAATATTTAAATGTATTAATTATATTAATATTTTTGAAGTTATAAAAAAATATATCTCTTTAGTAGATTGTGATTATCCTAAATATGCTTGTTTAGCTTTTGCCTGTCCTGTTAATTATAATTTAATAAAAATGACAAATAATTCTTGGCAAATAAAAAAATATGAATTAAAACATAAAATGAAATTACAAAAATTAAAAATAATAAACGATTTTACTGCAACAGCTTTAGGATTACCTCATATTCAAACAAAAGATTTATATAAAATTGGATATGGAAAAAATAATAATACTAGTAATAAAATTTTAATAGGACCAGGTACTGGATTAGGAATTGCAGGTTTAATTCCTAATAAACAAAAATTATGGATACCAATTTCTGGTGAAGGGGGTCATATCAGTTTTGCACCAATTGATCCATTTGAAATATATATTTTAAATTGGTTTAAAAAAATTTATAAGCGTGTTTCTATTGAACGTATACTTTGTGGACAAGGAATAGTTGATTTATATAATGCACATGTTAATTATTATTTCAACAAATATAAAAATATTTTAACAACACCTGAGGCAATTACAAAAGCAGCTTTAAATAAAGAAGATCCTTTAGCATATAAAACCATTATGAGATTTTGTAAAATATTAGGTCATGTAACTGGTGATATGGCTTTAACTTTAGGCGCTAAAGGAGGAGTATATTTATGTGGAGGAATATTACCTAGAATAATAAATATATTAGATAATAGTGAATTTCGTATTTCTTTTTACAATAAAGGAAGAATGAGTTGTTATAATAAAGAAATTTCAACTTGGTTAGTAAAATCTAAATGGATAGGATTATTAGGAGCAGCTGATGCTTTATTTAACAACAATATTTAAATATTAGGTCCCCATGTAAAAGATTTATAATAATATATAGGAATATTTTTTTGTTTCCAAAGATAAATAAGTTTATCTATCCATCTCCATGAATAATCAATTTCTTCTTTACTAACAAATAAATCTTGTTTTCCTTTTATAACCTCTAAAATTAAAAATTCATATGAATCTAAGTTATTAGAGTTTTTATTATTTAAAGACATTTGATTTAAATTGAATGTATTAAAAATATTTTTATTCAAAATATTTATAGTTATATCTTCTTTTGGTTGTAAATTAATTATCAATTTATTATTTAATTCATAATTAAATAGATTTTTATTAAAATATATTTTTATTTGTGATAATTTTTTTTTTAACCGTTTTCCTGATATTAAAATAAAAGGAATACCATACCAATAAAAATTATTTATTTTTGTTTTTATTGAAATAAATGTTTCAGTAGATGAATTTTTATTTGAATTTTTTTCTTCAAGATATCCATTAAAAATTTTTTTATTCAATTTATTTGAAATATATTGTCCATAATTTATATCAACCGTTAAAAAACTATTATTTAAATCTTTTAATAATTTTATTTTTTCTTTATATATATTTTTATAATCAAATTGTTTTGGTACACATATAGTAAGCATAGATAATATTTGTATTAAATGATTTTGTACCATATCTCGTAATTGTCCTGTTTTATCAAAATACCCCCAACGATCTTCTATACCTAATTTTTCAGCTAAAATTATCTTAATATGTGTAATATATTTTTTATTCCATATATTATAAAAAATAGGATTTAAAAATCTTAAATCTAATAAATTTTTTACTTGTCTTTTACCTAAATAATGATCTATACGAAAAATACAATTTTCAAAAAAAATATTATTAATATAATTATTTATATTTATTGAACTTTTTAAATTAAAACCAATTGGTTTTTCTAATATGATTTTAGCATTTATTGTTATACATTTATTTAAATTAAGATATTTACAAATAATTTTAAATAAATTACTAGATACTGATAAATAAAATATCAATGGTAAATTTTTTTTTAATAACCAATTTTTTATATATTTATAATGTGTTATATTGGTGAAATCTATATTTAAATAATATAAACATTTTATAAACTTAATAATATTAACTAATTCTTTTTTATTGTTAATATATTTATTTTTTATTAATCTTTTATATATTTTATATCTAAATTTATTTACATTTATAACTTTCCATGCTAAACATAATATATTTATTTTGTTATTTATTAATTTTTTTTTATATAATATAAATAATGAATTATATAATTTTCTTAAAGCTAAATCTCCTAAAGCACCAAATAATACAAAAGTTAAATTTGTTATTTTTTTTACAATTAATTTCATTAAAATCATCTCCTAAAAAAATAAATATAATTATATTATAATAATAACATACAAATTAATAAAGATTATGGAGATTAGTTATATGTTAAAACTTTTCACACAAAATATAAATGTTAAAACTAAAATAGTACCTTTAGTATGGATAAGTTGTAGTATAGTTGCTTTAGTAGGTATTTTATTTGGTATGGATATAGGGGTTATTTCAGGTGTATTACCTTTTATAACCAAAGAATTTAATTTATCTAATAATATGGCTGGCTGGATAGTAGGTTCAATGATGGGCGGAGCATCTATAGGTGCTTTAGCTACTTGTATTATTTCACAACAATTAGGTAGAAAAAAATCATTATTACTTAGTTCAATATTATTTTGTATTGGCGCTGTAATAGCTGTATTTTCAAAATCTACTATAATATTAATAATCGCTCGTATAATTATTGGATTGTCGGTAGGCTCTGCATCTTTTACAGCACCTTTATATTTAGCTGAAATTACTCCCAAAAGTATTAGAGGAATGACAATATCATTATATCAATTTATGGTTACTATAGGTATACTTTTAGCTTTTATATCAAACCTTATTTTTAGTTATTTTCAAAGTTGGAGAAGTATGTTTGGAATATTAATTTTTCCTTCAATAATTTTATTTTTTGGCATATTAATAATTCCTGATAGTCCTCGATGGTTAGCTTCTACAAATAAAAAAAATGAAGCAATCAAAATATTAAAAAAATTAAGATATTCTAATTTTGAAGTTAATAAAGAAATAAAAGAAATTTTTAATAGTATAAAATATAAAAATCAAATTTTTGGATGGAATTTATTTAAACAAAATATTAATTTTCGTAGATCTGTAATTTTAGGAATTATTTTACAAATTATACAGCAATTTACAGGTATGAATGTTATGATGTATTTTTCTCCTAAAATTTTTGAAATTGCTGGCTTTATAGGAACTAAAAATCAATTATTAAGTACTTTGCTTGTAGGTTTAGTAAATGTATTAGCAACTCTAATAGCTATTATATCAGTAGATAAATTAGGTAGAAAACCTATTTTATATATAGGTTTCACTATTATGGCGATAGGAATGTCAATATTAAGTTTAGTTTTATATGGGCATATAGGGCATCAATATTTATCTATCATTTCATTATTAATATTTGTTGCTGGTTTTGCTATGTCAGCTGGCCCTATAATATGGATTATATGTGCAGAAATTCAACCGTTATATGGACGCGATTTTGGAATTAGTTGTTCAACAATAGCAAACTGGTTAGCTAATATGTTACTGGGAACTTTCTTTTTAACTATACTTAGTAAATTGGGTGGACCAATGACTTTTATTCTATTAGCTTTAGCTAATATATCTTTTATCATATTTACAATATTTGTAATTCCTGAAACAAAAGGAATTTCATTAGAACAAATAGAAAAAAATTTAATGAATGGAAAATCGTTACGTAATTTAGGAAAATAAATTATGTTATTAATTCATTTAAAATATTTAAAGTAGGTTCTATTTTATTTAATGTATAAAAATGTAACCCTGGAGCTCCACCTTTAATCAAAATTTCACATAATTTTATAACAATTTCTTTACCAATATTTTCTATGTCATTTTTAGTTTTACAAGATTCTAATTTTTTATATATCCATTTAGGAATATTAGCACCACATTTGTTTGAAAACTTTATTAAGTTTTTTACATTTATTATAGGCATAATACCTGGAATGATAGGTTTATCAATACCATATTTACTAACTTTCTCTAAAAAATAAAAATATGAATCTGGATCATAAAAATATTGTGTAATTGCCTTATTTGCTCCAAACAAAAATTTTTTTATAATAAAACAAACTTCTTTTTCAAAATTTATAGTATTAGGATGCATTTCTGGATAAGCTGATACTATTATTTCAAACTTTTTATAAAACTTTTTATTTATTAATGTTATTAGATCTAGTGAATTAATAAAATTATTTTTTTTTAGTTTATCATTTTTATTCATATCGCCTCTCAGTGCTAAAATTGTTTTTATTCCTAATTTTTTATAAATATTTATAATTTTTATTATTTCCTTTTTAGTATTTGATATACAAGATAAATGTGGCACACATTCTATATTGTTGTTTTTTATATTTTTTATAACCTCTAAAGTTTTTCTTTTATTTGATCCTCCAGCTCCAAAAGTAATTGAACAAAAAGTTATATTTATTTTTTTATATAACGTTTTTATTAAACTTAGTAATTCTTTTATTTTATAAGTTTCGTTAGGTGGAAAAAATTCGAAACTAATTTCTAATTCATTTTTATTCATATTTTTCTTAATTTTCATTATATTTTTTATACTTAAACGAACTTTATTTCTTTATTTTACCGCATTTCGTATTCTTGCACAACAAAGTAAAAAAAAACAATAAAAAAACCTTAATTTATGAGGTTATATTGTATATAATATTATTATTCGATAATAACATTAACATATACAAAATGAAAATAATTCAATCTAAAAATTTAGCTTTAAATATAATCATAGGTTTGTTTTTAGGCATACTTACTGGATTAATATTACATCAAAATAATATTATAAAATCATGGGTTATTTTACATTTTTTACAACCATTAGGAGAAATATTTATTAGATTAATAAAAATGATAGTAATACCCATTATAATTTCTTCGTTAATCATTGGTATTTCTGGTATAGATGATACAAAAAATTTAAGTAGAATTGGACTTAAAACTATTTTATATTTCGAACTTGTTACAACTTTAGCAATAATTGTAGGATTAATAGCAGCTAATATATTTAAACCTGGGTATGGAATCAATATGTCGAAATTAAGTAATAATATTGATATATCACAATATAAAAATATTACTAATATTGTTCATCATAATGAACATACCAATATAATAAATATTATAGTTAATTTAATACCCTCTAATATATTTAAATCTTTTGTTAATGGAGATATATTATCTATTATATTTTTTTCTGTAATTTTTAGCCTAGGTTTAGCAGGTATTCCTATCCAAAATAAAAAAAATCTAATAAATATAATTAAAACTATATCAGAAACTATGTTTAATATAACTAACATTATTATGCGGTATTCACCTATCGGGGTTTATTCTTTAATATCTATTACTGTTGCAAATTTTGGATTTTTATCATTAATACCATTAATAAAATTAGTAGTTTTAGTATATTTCACAATAATATTTTTTATATTTATAATACTAGGCAGTATTGCTTGGTACTTTGGTTTTAATATCATAATATTATTGCGTATAATTAAAAATGAATTATTATTAGCTTTTACTACTTCTAGTTCAGAAACAGTATTATTAAACTTAATGTCTAAAATGGAAAATTATGGTGCTCCAAAAAATATTTGTAATTTTGTAATTCCTACAGGCTATTCATTTAATTTAGATGGTTCTACGTTATATCAAAGCATAGCCGCTTTATTTATAGCACAACTGTATGGAATAAATTTAACTTTATTTACACAACTTACTTTAATATTAACTTTAATGATTACATCAAAAGGCATAGCTGGAATACCAGGGGTGTCGTTTGTAGTTTTACTAGCTACATTAGGTAGTATAGGGATCCCTATCGAAGGAATAGCTTTTATAGCTGGTGTAGATCGAATATTAGATATGGCTAGAACTGTATTAAATGTTATTGGTAATGCTTTAGCTGTACTAATAATTTCCAAATGGGAAAATCAATATGATAAAAATAAAGGTTTAAATTATTTGGAAAGTAAAAAATATAAGGTATAAGAAGAATGAAAATATTTTTAATAAATGGACCAAATTTAAATTTTTTAGGTAAAAGACAAACCAATATATATGGATTTAATACTTTAAATGATATAGAAACATTATTAATAAAAAAAGCAAAAAAATTTAAAGTTAAATTAGAATGTTATCATTCTAATCACGAAGGATATATAATAGATAGTATTCAACGTGCTTATTATAATAATTGCAATTCTATTATTATCAATGCAGGGGCTTATAGTCATACATCAATTTCTATATTAGATGCATTAAATATTTTTCATGGCACAATAATAGAAGTACATATTTCTAATATATATAATCGTGAAACTTTTAGGCATAAATCTTATATTTCTATAAGAGCTAATGCAGTAATATCGGGAATGGGGGTATATGGATATATTTCAGCATTAAATTATTTAATCAAAGGAATAAAATAGTTAAAGCTTTTTTATAATATACATAGTAGCACTACGTGAACTATTGTTATAAATAATTTCTTCTGTATTAGGATATAATTTATATTTAAATAAATTATTTAATAATTTATTTTTTTTTATTACTTTTTTTAATAATTTTGATTCTAAAGAATTAAATGTAATAATTATTAAATTTTTATTTTTATTTAAAATTTTGAACGATGAATTAATTAATAATTCCATATTTTGTAATTCATTATTGATATAAATACGTATAGCTTGAAAAAGCTTTGTTGCTGGATGCTTATTTTTTTTTAAGTGTTTTTGTTTTATCAGATTTGATAATTCTAAAGTCATTTTAAATGGATATTTAATCCTACGTTTACATATTTTTTTTGTAAGTCTATATGAATCTTTCTCTTCTCCATATGTTTTTAATATTTTTAAAATTTCGTTTGATTTATAATTATTTAAAAACTCAAAAGCTGGTATACCTAATTTATTATTTATTCTCATATCTAAAGGACCATTTATATAAAAACTAAAACCTCTTTTATAATCTTTAATTTGATTTTTAGAAATTCCTAAATCTAAGAGTATACCTGATACTTTTCCAAAAAATTTTTTTTTATAGCAATACTTTCTAAATAACTAAAATTAGTATTAATTAAATTAAACCTTTTATCCAAAAGTAGTCCTAATTTTTTTGCCAAAATTTTTGTATTTAAATCATTATCTATTGCTATTAATTTACCTTTTTTAGATAATCTATTTAAAATTTTTTTACTATGTCCCCCCAAACCAAAAGTACAATCTATATATATACCATCTTTATTAGTTATTAATAAATCAATAGCTTTATTTAAAAATAAACTTTTATGAATCTTATTCATTATTTTATTAATTATTATTAATATACAATAAGCCGGATCCTGTTCAAATTACAGTCATTTATCTAATATATATATTACTATATATATTTATGCAACCTACCAGAATTTTTTTAGAGCTCTTGAAATTCTTATTTAGTTTTACTCAAAGTGGGGTTTACATAACGAATTTGTTTCCAAATACGTGGTATGCTTTTACCAAACCTTTTCACCATTATCTATAAAATAGATTGTATTTTTTCTTGTGCACTTTCCGTCAAAAATCTTTGCCCAGTTATTAACTGGCACTTTGCTCAATGAGTCCGGACTTTCCTCTTATAACTTTTTTTATAAGTGACTGCATAACTATATTAAAAATAATTTTACCGTTTTGAAAATTGTGGTGATTTTCTTGCTTTTTTGAAACCAATTTTTTTTCTTTCAACTTCTCTTGAATCTCTCTTTAAATAACCATTCATTCTTAATTTATAACGTAACTTATTATTATAAGCTAATAAAGCACGAGAAATTCCATGTCTTATTGCTTCAGCTTGTGATTTATAACCTCCACCATTTACCGTAATTTTTATATTAAATGTATTTATATTATTTGTTAATTCTAATGGTTGAATTATTATACCATATATATTTATATTTTTAAAATATTTGTTTAATGTATTTTTATTTATTAGAATTTTACCATTACCTAATTTTATAAACACTCTTGCACGAGCTGTTTTTCTACGTCCTGTACCATAATAATACATAATTTTATCCTTTAAATTAATAATTCTAAAGGTTGTTGAGCCATATGTGGATGTTGTTTTCCTTTATATATTTTAAGTTTTTTACTAATTAATCTACCTAATGAATTTTTTGGCAACATACCTTTCACCGCTATTTTTATTATTTTTTCTGGATTTTTTTTTATCATATCTAATAATTTTATTTTACGTAAACCACTCGGATAACCTGTATGATAATAATAAATTTTTTTTATCAATTTTTTTCCCGTTAATTTTATTTGAGCTGCATTAATAATAATAATATTATCTCCTACATTTAAATAATTATTATAAATCACTTTATTTTTACCTAATAAAAAATAAACTATTTTAGTAGATAACCTTCCTAAAGTTTTTTTATATGCATTTATTATATACCATTCTCTTTTTACATCCTTTACCTTCACATTAAAAGTTTTCATATTATTCCCTTATATTATAGAAATTAATAATTCTATTAATGGATTTATATATTTATATTTTATAATCATTGATGTTTTATTTACAATTAATCTGGTACTAATATTTGTTATTAATGTTTTTGGTTCCATTCCATTTTCTTTTAATGTATTCCCTGTATCAACTATATCTATTATTTCATCTGCTAAATTCATAAGTGGAGCTAATTCCATCGCACCATATAATTTTATTATATCTGCTTTAATACCTTTACTTGCATAATATTTTTTTGCTATATTTAAAAATTTCGTTGCTACTTTACGGGTTTTATTTTTTACATTAAATCCAATTAAGCCTGCTGTCATTAGTCTACATTTAGAAATTTGAAAATCTATCGGTTCATATAATCCTTTAGATCCATTTTCTAACAAAACATCCTTACCTACAATTCCCATATCGGCTGCACCTAATTTTACATAAGTAGGTACATCTATAGCTCTTAAAAATATTAAATTTAAATATTTTTTTTTAGTATTAAATAATAATTTTCTATTATTTTCTATAGAATCAATAGGTATTATACCAGCTTTTTTTAATAACGATAAACTTTTTAAAAGTATACGTCCTTTTGATAAAGCAATTACTAAAGGCTCTATCATATATTTTTTTATAACCATTTTTATATTAAATTTAATAATATTATATTATATAATAATATTATTTTAAGGAAAAGGTTCATGAAAATTAATATTTTATCTAAATTAAATATAAATGATGTTAATTTAAAAACTTTAAAAATAAATATAAACTTACTATTAAAAAATTTATTTATTATTAATTTAATAAATATTAAACCTATTACAAATCCATTAAATCATAATTATTATTTAATATTACGAAAAGATAAAATAAAAAAAAATAAAAAAATTAATAATTATATTGAATCTGCACCTAAAAAAAATAATTATTATATAACAATTCCTAATATTTTATAAAATTTATATGACAATCATTGATATTATAAAAGGATTAAAAAATAAACATTTTTCTTGTTATGAATTAATAAACTTTTTATTAAATAAAATAAAAAAAAACAATAAATATTTAAATTGTTTTATAACTATTGAATATAAAAATGCTTTAAAAGAAGCAAAAAAATGTGATTTTTTACGCAATTTTAATCAAAATAATGTATTACATGGAATACCTATAGCTTATAAAGATCTATTTTGTACAAAAGGTATTAAAACAACTTGTGGTTCTAAAATGTTAAAAAATTTTATTCCAACGTATAATTCTACTATTATTGAAAAATTAAAACATTATGGTCTTATAAATTTAGGTAAAACTAATATGGATGAATTTGCAATGGGTTCTTTTAATGAAAATAGTTTTTTTGGACTAGTAAAAAACCCTTGGAATATCAAATTAGTATCAGGTGGATCTTCTGGAGGATCCGCTTCTGCTATATCTGCTGGATTAATACCAGCTTCTTTAGGTACTGACACAGGAGGATCTATAAGATTACCTTCTTCTTTTTGTGGTATTACTGGTTTAAAAACTAGTTATGGTTTTCTGTCAAGATATGGTATTATCTCTTATTCATCTAGTTTAGATCAAGCTGGTCCAATGGCTCATACAGTAAAAGATTGTGCAATATTATTAAATATAATTTCTGGTTATGATAAATGTGATTCCACAAATATAAACTTACAAAATGATGATTATTTAAAATATATAAATAATTCTATAAAAGGAAAAAAAATAGGATTACCAATAGAATACTTTAAAAATATAAATTACAAATTTTCTTATATAATACAAGAAGCAATAAACGTTTATACAAAATTAGGTATAAAGTTTTTTGATATTAGTTTACCTTATATTGAATCAGCTATTTCCGCTTATTATATTATAGCCTCTGCAGAGGCAGCTTCTAATTTAGCAAAATATGATGGTATAAAATATGGTTACTATAAAATAAATCCTAAATCTTTAGAAGATCTATATATAAATACTCGTACAAATGGATTTGGTAAAGAGGTAAAAAATCGTATTTTAATAGGAACATATTTATTAAATAATTATTTTATAAAAGCAAAAAAAATTAGAAAAATCATTTATAATAATTTTATAAAAAGTTTTAAAAAAGTTGATTGCATTTTTATACCTACAACAAATTCTATCGCTAATCAAATTCATACAAAAAAAAATAATATTTTAAATATACAACAAGATCTTTATACAATATCAGTCAATTTAGCAGGTTTACCTGCTATAAATATTCCAATAGGGTTTATTAATAAATGTCCTGTTGGTTTACAAATAATAACACCTCATTTTACTGAACAATTATTATTAAATATAGCTCATTGTTACCAAAAAAATACACATTGGCATTTAAATTATCCAAATATTTTATAAGGTTATATAACTAATGTTAAATAAATGGGAAACTATTATTGGTATAGAAACTCATATACAATTATCCACAAAATCTAAATTATTTTCTAAATCTTCTACAAAATTTTGTTTATATCCTAATAAACAAATTTGTAATTTCGATATAGGTATGCCTGGGGTCTTACCAATCTTAAATCAAACAGCTATAGATATGGCTATTCGGTTTGGTTTAATTATAAATACTAAAATTTATAATCAAGCTATATTTGAAAGAAAAAATTATTTTTATCCAGATTTACCTAAAGGATATCAAATTAGTCAAAGAAAAAAACCAATTTTAGGATCAGGAAAACTTACAATCAAAAATAAAACTTTTTATATAGATCATATAAATTTAGAAGAAGATGCCGGTAAATTATTACATATTTTTTCACATAGTGCAATTGATTTAAATCGTGCAGGTATACCGTTATTAGAAATAATAACTAAACCTTGTATATTAACTTACAATGAAGTTATAAGTTATGTAAAATATATTAATAAGATAGTAAAATATATAAATATATCTGATGCAGATTTATCAAAAGGTTCAATGCGTTGTGATATAAATATATCTATAAGAAACAAAAAAAATAAAAAAATTAATAATTATATTGAAATCAAAAATTTAAACTCTTATAAATATATTAAATGTGCAATTTTATATGAAACTAAAAGACAAATAAATATTTTTAATAAAGGTGGTAAAATAATTAAAGAAACTCGTTTATATAATTTCAAAAAAAATAAAACTTATACTTTACGAAAAAAAGAAAATAAAAATGATTATTTATATTTAAATTGTCCTGATTTATTAGAATTAAATTTAAACAACAAATTTATATTAAAACAAAAAAAATTTCTACCTGAATTACCTCATATTAAAATAAAAATTTTTATACAATTAGGATTATCATATAAAGAAGCTGAAATATTAACTAATACTTTAGATATAGCAAATTTTGTTGAAAAAACTTTTAAAATTTGTAAAGATATTCATTTAACTTCTATATGGATAAGATGTTATCTTTTTGAAAAATTAAAATTTTATTATTTAAATATAACACAAAACCCAATAAAACCCAATTTATTTGGTAAATTATTATTTTATATAAAAAGCAATATTATCAATCATAATATTGCTAAAATTATTTTTAAGAAATTTTGGAAAAAAAATAATAATATAGAAATAGAAATTAATAAATTAAAAAAAGAACAAATAAATGATAATAACTTATTAACAATTATAAATTTCACATTTCAAGAAAATATATTAAAAATCATATTATATAAAAAATCCAATTTAAAAAAAAAGAAAAAAATATTAAATTTTTTAATAGGTCATGTTATAAAAAAATCAAATAATAAAGCAAATCCAAAACAAATTAATTTTTTAATAAAAAAATTAATATGAAAAATATAATAGTAATTATTGGATCTGGTTTTGGTGGTATAGCAGCTGCTTTAAGAGCTAAAAAAAAAGGATTTGATGTCATAATAATAGAACGTAATAAAAATATTGGTGGAAAAGCGCAAATCTATAAAGATAATAATTTATTATTTGATACTGGTCCTACAATTATTACAGCACCTTATTTATTTGAAGAATTGTTTAATATTTTTGGTAAAAAAATTAATAATTATATAAATTTTATAGAATTAAAAAATTGGTATAAGTTTTATTTTTTTGATAAAACTACATTTAATTATTGTAACAATTTAACAAAAACTAAAAATAATATAAAAAATTTTTCACAAAAAGATCTCGAAAGTTATAATAAATTATTATTAATTACAAAAACATTTTTTGAAGTTTGTTTTAAAAGGTTTTCAAACAAACCAAATAATAATATTTATCAAATGATAAAATGTATACCTAATTTTATTAAATTAAAATGTTATAATTCATATTTTTATTTAATTAATCATTTTATAAAAAATAATAAATTAAAACAAATTTTTTCTATTTATCCTTTATTAATAGGAGGCAATCCTTATAAAGTTTCTTGTTTATATTCATTAATATTATATTTAGAACGTAAATGGGGTATACATTTTCCTAAAGGAGGTATAGGATATTTAATACAAAAATTAGAAATTTTAATGCGCGAAGAAGGTATTAAAATATACACAGGTGTAAGTGTTAAAAAAATTATTACACATAAAAAAAAAGCAATATCAATTATATTAAATAATAATCATTATATTAATACTAATTATATTATATCAAATATTGAACCTAGATATTTATATAAAAATATTATTAATATTCAAAATAATTTATTTATAAAAAAAAAATTATCCAACTTAGAATATTCTATTGGATTATTTATATTATATTTTGGTACTAATTGTTTTTATTCAAATATTTCTCATCATACCATATTTTTTAATAATCATTATAATAAATCAATCAAAAATATTTTTTATAAAAATTGTTTTAATAAAAAAAATATTTGTATTTATTTACATCACCCAACTAAAACTGATCATTCTAGTACTCATTCTATTTTTTATGCATTAATCCCAGTACCTAATTTAAAACTTTATAACAATTGGTCAATGTATGAAAGTGAAAAATTTGTTCAATCTATAATAGCAATATTAGATTCAAACTTATTACCCAAATTAAAAAAAAATATAATAACATGTTTTTATATTACACCAACTTTTTTTAAAGAAAGATATTTTAGTACATATGGTAGTGGTTTTTCCATTTCTCCTAATTTTAATCAAATATCATGGTTTAGATTTCATAATAAATCCGAAAACATAAAAAATCTTTATTTAGTAGGAGCTGGTACACATCCTGGTGCTGGAATACCAGGGGTTTTATTAAGTGCTAAAATAATAGATAAATTAATTATATGAATAAAAACTTTTTTAAAAAATCAACTAAAATAGTAAAAGTTTATAGTAAAAATTTTTACTTTACAAGTTTA
Source organism: Candidatus Portiera aleyrodidarum (assembly GCA_902713755.1). Classification (GTDB taxonomy): domain Bacteria; phylum Pseudomonadota; class Gammaproteobacteria; order Johnevansiales; family Johnevansiaceae; genus Portiera; species Portiera aleyrodidarum_C. The sequence continues at coordinate 207,930 of LR744089.1, forward strand.
TTTATCAAAAAACAATATTCTACATATATAAAAATAATGTATTTAATTTGTAGAACTCTTGATGAAATTGCTGATAACAATTATTTAGCTTCTAAAAAAAAATCATTAAAAAGATTAAATTTAATTTTAAAACAACTAAAAAATAAGTATAACAAAAAATTAGATAAACTTTCGTTTTTAATAAAATTTTTAAAAAAAAATACATCAATAAATATAAAGTTTTTTATTGATTTAATTCAAGTTTTAATAAAAGATATAAAATATCCAGCTAATATAAAAAATGAAAAAGAATTAATATATTATTGTTATGGAGTTGCTGGAACTATAGGAATCTTGATTTTACCGATTATAAAATGTTCTATAAATAATACTCTTAATGCAATACATTTAGGCATTTTTATGCAACTAATTAATATTGCTAGAGATGTATTAGAAGACGCTTTTAAAGGTAGACGTTATTTACCTGCATCCTGGCTTAATAATATAAGTGCAAAAGAAATTATTTATTTATCTAATATCCCTATAAATAAAAAACATAAATTAATTAATCATGCTATTATTAAAATACTTAATTTATCTCATTATTTTTATAATAAAGGTATAAATAATATTTATAAATTAAACTATACAAATCGTCTTTTTATAAAAATAATTAGTTCAATATATTATAAAATCAATATAAATATACGTAATTCAACCAACAATTGGATATATAAACGTATATATATATCTTTATATTATAAAATATTTATAACACTAAAAAATATTTTAATATGTTAAAAACTGACATAGATATATTAATTTTAGGAGGGGGATGTACTGGTTTATCTTTAGCATATTATTTAAGTTTTTTACCAAATAACTTTAACATTTTAATTATTGAACATAAAACATTATATAATAATGATAAAACATGGTGTGGTTGGAGAACAAAAAACCATGCATTTATAAAATGTTGCAAAACCTTTTGGTATTCTTTTTATATAAAAAAAGCAAACCCATATTATTCAATAATAAATTCTTCTATTCCATATGAATATATTAGATCAATAATTTTTTATAAAACAATTCTTAATCGAATACAAAATATTTATAATATACAATATTATAATAATAAAATTATAAATATAACAGAATATAAAAATTATATATCAATAAAATTAAATAATGGAAAATATAAAAATGCGCGGTGGGTAATAGATACTATACCTAAACAAATAAAAATTTATTCACCTTGGAAATGGCAAACTTTTTTTGGTATAGAATTATATTCTAATAATATTTTTAATTTTTTTTCAAAACCATATTTAATGAATTTTTATATAAACAAATATTTAAAATATAACAACTTTAATTTTATTTATATACTACCAATAAAAAAAAATAAATTTTTATTTGAATGGACTATTTTTTCTAATAAAGATATTTTTATTATAAATAATTTATTAATATTTTATATCAATCTTAAAATAGGAATATATAATTATCAAATTTTAAGAAAAGAAACAGGACATATACCAATGGCAAATATAAAAAATAAAACAAAAATCAATAATTTAGCTAAATTATATGGCTGTTATATACGTACATCAAATGGTTTTTCATTTCATGAAATTCAAAACTGGGCTATAAAATGTGCTTATAATATTTCAATTAATAAAAAAATTATCCTACCAAATATTCCTTATTTTTTTATATTTTTAGATTATATTTTTATGAAAACCATTGAAATATATCCTACTATATCTTTAGTATTATATACTAATATATTTTATAAAATAAATTCTAATTCTTTAATTTATTTTTTTACAAATACTTCTAAAATATTAGATATATTAAATATTTTATTTTTTATAAAACCTAAATTGTTTTTATTATATACAATATTTATGAACTTATTTAAATAATATCCATTAATTGTTCTGATTTAAATTCATTAATTAATGAATTTATTATTTCATCTAAATTACCAGAAATAATATTGTTTAAATCATAAAGTGTTAAATTTATTCTATGATCTGTTACACGTCCTTGTGAATAATTATAAGTACGAATCCTTTCTGATCTATCTCCTGAACCAATCAATGATTTTCTTATTTTTGTTTGTTTTTTTTGAAATTCATCTTTATATTTTTGTTTTAATTTTGCTTTTAATAATAAAATAGCTTTAGATTTATTTTTATGTTGAGATCTTTCTGTTTGACATTCAACAACTATATTTGTAGGTATATGAGTAATTCTAACAGCAGAATCAGTAGTATTTACATGTTGTCCACCTGCTCCACTAGATCTATAAGTATCTATTCTTAAATCAACTGAATTAATTTTTATATTTAAATCTTTTTTTATTTCAGCCATAACAACTACAGTACAAGCAGAAGTATGTATTCTACCTATAGATTCTGTATCAGGTATTCTTTGTACTCTATGAGTACCAGATTCAAATTTTAATTTACCATATATACCATATCCTTTAATTCTTAAAATAATTTCTTTAAACCCCCCATATTCTCCTGAATTAAAACTAATTACTTCAATTTGCCATTTATTTTTTTCAGCATATTTATAATACATTCTAAATAAATCACCAGCAAAAAGCGCAGCTTCTACCCCTCCTGTACCAGCACGTATTTCTAAAAAAACACCATTTTTATCTTCTTTTTCTTTATTATAATTTTTTATATAGTTAATAACATCTTTAATATTTAATTTTAAATTAAATAATTTACTTGTTATATTTTTTATTTCTTCATTTATTAAGTTACGTAAATCTAAATCATTTTCATTATATATTTTTTTATTATAAATAAGTTCTACTTCTAAAGTTTTATATGTTTTCCATAAATGTACTAATTTTTCTAAGTTTGAATACTCACGTGAATATTTTATATATTTATCTTTTTTATAAATAATTTCAATTTTAGAAAGTAAAATAGATAAATTATAAAATTTTTTTTCAAGTTTATTTAAATAATAACGTACGTTATTTTTTATCAAATTATATTACCTACAAATATTATTTTATTTAATATAAATATATTAATTATTTTATTTAATATATATAATAATATTAATAAATATAATAAATTATTTATAGGTAAGTGTAAATATGATTTTTTCTAAATTAATGTTATTTACTGGTAATTCTAATATTGAACTAGCAAAAAAAATTGCTAGTTGTTTAAAAACTAAGTTAGGTAATTCTACAGTTAATAAATTTAGTGATGGTGAAATTTCTGTTGAAATTAAAGAAAATGTAAGAGGTAAAGATATTTTTATATTACAATCAACTTGTGTACCTACTAATAATAATTTAATAGAATTAATTTTAATTATAGATGCTTTGCGTAGAGCTTCGGCTACAAGAATTACAGCTGTAATACCTTATTTGGGGTATTCTAGACAAGATCGTAGAATAAGATCTACACGAGTTCCTATTTCGGCCAAAGTTATAGCGGATATGATTGTTAAAGCAGGTGTAAATCGCGTTATGACTATGGATTTACATGCTGATCAAATCCAAGGTTTTTTTGACGTTCCTGTAGATAATATCTATGGATCTCCTGTATTAATAAAAGATATAGAAAATCAAAAATACAATAATATTGTAATAGTATCACCTGATATAGGTGGAGTTGTACGCGCACGAGCAATAGCTAAAGAATTAAATGTAGATTTATCCATTATAGATAAACGTCGTCCTAAAAAAAATAAAACACAAGTCTTGCATATTATTGGAGATATTAAAGAAAGGACATGTATATTAATTGATGATATTGCAGATACTGCTAGTACTTTATGTAAAGCGGCTGAATCATTAAAAAAAAAAGGAGCTAAATATGTAGTTGCATATATTACTCATGCTATATTATCAGGTAATGCTATAGATATTATAAACAAATCATTATTAGATAAATTAATAATTACAGATACTATTCCTTTATCTAAAAAAGCTATTATTAGTAAAAAAATTAGACAATTATCTGTTGCTAGTATAATAGCAGAAGCTATTCGTAGAGTGAATAATGAAGAATCAATAAGTGCAATGTTTAATTAATATTTGGAATTTTCATAATGCAAATTAATCAACTTAATGCTTTTATAAGATATAATATAGGAAAAAAAGCAAATAAAAGATTACATAAGAATACAATTATTCCTGCGATAATATATGGAGGGAATAAAAAAAATTTACTTATTGCTATAGACCAAGAAAAAATTTTTAATTTTATAAAACAAGAAAATTTTTTTTCTTCTATAGTATATATAAATATAAATAATAAAAAAGAAAAAGTTTTTATACGTGATATACAACGTCATCCTTTTAAAAATTTAATAAATCATATAGATTTTATACGTATAAATGAAAATAAAAAAATTAATGTATTAGTGAAAATAAAACTTATCGGAAAAGAAAATTGTAAAGGTGTAAAACAAGAAGGAGGAATACTATTTTTCCATAAAAATTATATGAAAATAAAATGTTTACCTAAATATATTCCTAAGTTTATTGAAATAAATGTAAGTAATTTATCTTTAGGAGAAACTGTATTTATAAAACATATAAAACATATAAAACATATTTTATTTTTAGAAAAAAACCAAGAAATTATTACCGTTAAACGTATAATAAAAAATGTAGAATAATTTATGGTTACGTAGCTCAGATGGTTAGAGCGCATCACTCATAATGATGAGGTCCCCTGTTCAATTCAGGGCGTAGCTATTTACTATTACTCCCCGAACAGGATTCGAACCTGTGACCCAATGATTAACAGTCATTTGCTCTACCAACTGAGCTATCGGGGATATTATTATGTTAATATATAATTATTATATTTATCAAGTATTTTTTTTAAAAAATTATCATTATTACTTAATAAAAATTCTCCAATTAAAAAAACATTAACACCAAAAATTTGTAATTTTTTTAAATCATTAACATTTAAAATTCCTGATTCTGTAACAAAAACAATATTTGAAGGTATATATTTAATTAAGGAAATTGTTATATTTATAGACGTATTAAATGTATATAAATTTCGATTATTTATACCTATAAATTTTGCATTTAAAGAAAATAACGCTATTTCTAATTCTAAAATATTATGTATTTCTACTAATACATCTAAACCAATTGATATTGCTATATTATATAATTTTTTTAATAAATCATTTTTTAAAATTGAAACGATTAATAAAATACAATCGGCACCTATTAAACGCGCTTCAAAAACTTGATATTCATCAATAATAAAATCTTTAAATAAAATAGGTAAATCAAAAATTTTTTTTACTGTTAATATATATTTTTTACTACCTTTAAAAAAATTTTTTTCTGTTAATATAGAAATACACACAGCTCCATTTAGATAATAATTATAAGCTATTTTTTCAATATTATTAGTATTATTAATTATTCCTTTAGAAGGTGAACATCGTTTAATTTCTGCAATAACTGAAATTTTATTTTCGTATTGTTTTTTTTTTATAGATTTAATAAAACTATTATTAGTAAAGTTTTTTTTATATAAATAAAAAAATTTACGTATTTTTTTTAATGATAATTTTTTTATACCATTATTAATTGTATTACGTTTATATTTTAATATATTTTTTAATATATTCATTATAATATACCTTTATTTAAATATTTAGTATAAAAAACAATGTTTTTTAATTTTTTATATGCTTTTCCTGAAATTAATATATATTTCGCTAAATAAATTCCATTTTTAATATTACTTACTATTCCTGAAACATATAAAGCTGTTCCTGAATTTAATACAATTATTTCAAAAGCTATACATAAATTACTTTTCATAGAATGAATTATTATATCTAAACTTTGTAAAACATTTTTGATTTTTATCAAATCTAATTTTTTGTTTTGTAAAAAAAAATTTTTAGGATTTATTAAATAATTTTTTATTTTACCATTATTTAATTCAGAAATATAAGTGGATTTATTTAAAGAAATTTCATCAGAACCATCTTTTGAATGTATTATTAATGTTTTTATACTACCTAATTTCATAAAAGCTTTAGATAATATATTTAATAACCTTTTATCATATACTCCTACTAATTGTTTTAACGGTTTTATAGGATTAGTTAACGGACCTATTATATTAAATATAGTAGGTATACGTATATCCATTCTTATTTTTCTTATTTTTTTTTTATATTTAAACTCAGATATTAAAAAAACTAATCGTAATTTTTTTATACATTTTCTAATATCTTTTTTTTTTAAATTTAAATTTATTCCTAATACATTAAGCAAATCTAAACTTCCTGAATAAGATGATATACTTTTACTACCATATTTAGCAACGTTTATTGCACCTGTAGCAGAAACCACAAAACTTGAAGCTGTTGATATATTAAAATAATTTAAATTATCACTACCTGTACCTACTAAATCCATAACATTATCATTTATTATATTATAATGATAATAATCATTGATTACCTTAGCTGTTGCTGCTATTTCATCACTTGTTTCTTTTTTTATAGATAATGCTGTTAATATAGATGCTATTTGTGTTGATTTTATTTTACCAAAATTAATAGCTTTCATTATTTTATAAAATTTATTAAATTTTATATTTTTTTTATTTATTAAATCTTTTAATATTGTATAATTCATATTATTTTTTTATAAAGTTTTTTAATAATCCATGACCTTGATAAGATAAAATAGATTCTGGATGAAATTGTAATCCTTCTATGTTATATTGTTTATGTTTTATACCCATAATTACATTTGGAGTTAAATCATAATAATCTGTTATAGCTGTAATTTCTAAACTAGAAGGTAAATATTTTTTATCAATTATTAAAGAATGATATCGATTTACTTCTATGGGATTGATTAATCCTTTAAATAAACCTTTATTTTTATGTTTAATTATTGACGTTTTTCCATGAATAAGTTTTGTTGATTTAATAATTTTACAACCAAATACTTGTCCTATTATTTGATGTCCAAGACATATTCCTAATATTGGAATTTTATTTGCAAAATGTTTAATTATTTCAATAGAAAGACCAGCTTTATTTGGTGTACATGGTCCTGGTGAAATAACTAAATGAGTAAAATAACAGTTTTCTATATTTTTTATATTAATATTATTCCGAATAATATTAACATTAACACCTATTTCCATAAAATAATGTACAATATTAAAAGTGAAACTATCATAGTTATCAATAATTAAAATTCTCAAAACTTTATCCTTCCTTTATATTATTTCCTTATACAAGATTTTCTTCCACTATAGCAGCTGCTTTCAATATAACACTACTTTTATTTAATATTTCATTCCATTCTTTATCTTCATTAGATTCTTCTATTATTCCTCCCCCAGATTGAATATGTAGTTTATTATTTTTTAATATTGCCGTTCTTATTGCTATCGCAATATTCATATTACCATTCCAAGATAAATAACCTATTGCTCCTGAATATATACCTCGTTTAACCGGTTCAATTTCATTTATAATTTCTAAAGCTCTTATTTTTGGTGCACCAGAAATAGTACCTGCTGGAAATGTCGCGCGTAATACATCAATCAAATCTAATTTAGGTTTTAATATACCTATTATATTTGAAACTATATGCATAACATGTGAATATCTTTCTATTAACAATTGGTTTGTAACTCTTACAGTACTACTAACTTTTCCTACATCATTACGTCCCAAATCAATCAACATAATATGTTCTGAAAATTCTTTATAATCCTTTAATAATTCATTTTCTAAATATATATCATATTTTTTATGTTTTGCTCTATGACGAGTTCCAGCTATAGGTCTTAAAGTAATTTTTTTATTATCTAATCTCACCAAAATTTCAGGAGAAGAACCAACTACAGAATGATCTTTAAGATTTAAATAAAACATATAAGGTGAAGGATTTAAAACTCTTAATGCACGATAAAGATTTAATGGTTTAGAATAAAACGGTATAATAATTCGTTGTGATGGTACACATTGCATTACATCTCCAGAATAAATAAAGTTTTGTATTTTAATAATAGAATTTTTAAAAGTAAACTTATTAAAACTAGAAAATATAGGTTTTTGTTTATATTTTTTTAATATATGGTTATTAATATTATTATTATATAAATCTGATGAATAAATTTTTGATTTATTAATAAACTTATCACTTATTTTATTTTCTATTAGTTTTATACGTTCAAAACCTTTTTTTAAATATTGTTTTTCATATATATTAACATTAACTAAGATAGTTAATCTACCTGAATATTTATCAACTATTATTATATCATTAGCTCTTAACAAAAATATATCAGGTGTATTTATTGGATCATATTGTTTATAATATTTTATTGTTGGTTCAATAAACCTTATTATATCGTATCCAAAATATCCTACTAAACCTCCATCAAATCTTGTTTTACTTTTATTAATAATAGTTTTTTTTATTTGTTTTATATATTTTGATATCCATAATAAAGGATCTATTATTTTAATTTTTTCAATTTTTATTTTATCTTTAAATAATTTAATTTTGTTACCATATACTTCTATTCTTTGATTACACCGTAAACCAATTATAGAATATCTACACCATTTTTTTTTTCCTTCTATTGATTCTAATAAAAAAGTCCAAGGATAATTTGCTATTTTCATATAAAGAGAAAGAGGCGTATCTATATCTGATATGATTTCTTTATAAATAAGAATTCTATTTTTTAATAATTTCATTTAAGTTTTATAAAATATAAAGGGGTCGTGTAGGATTCGAACCTACGACCAATTGGTTAAAAGCCAACTGCTCTACCACTGAGCTAACGACCCATATTTATATATTATAATATATATTGATTTATTACCACTAATTATTATCTAGTGCCAAATATTTTATCTCCAGCATCACCTAAACCTGGTACGATATATCCATATTTATTTAATTTATCTTCTATTGAAGCGGTATAAATTTGAACATCAAAATGTGCTTCTTTAACTCGTTTAATACCTTCTGGTGCTGCTACTAATACAATAACTTTTATTTTATTACATTTTTTTTCTTTAAGCATATTTATTACAGAAATAATAGATCCTCCAGTAGCTAACATCGGATCTATTATTAATGCTAAACGTTCATCTAAAGCATTAACAAATTTTTCAAAATAAGGTATAGCTTCAAAAGTTTTTTTATTTCGATATACCCCCACTACGCTGATATGTGCACTAGGTATTAATTTAGTAATACCATTCATCATACTTATTCCTGCACGTAATATAGGAACGATAGTAACATTTTTACCATTAATTCTTTCAACACTTAAAGGTTTACCATCCCATCCTATTATTTTATGTAATTCTATTGATAATCCTCTTGTAGCTTCATAAGCCAATAGTTCTGTTATTTCGCTTGCTAACTCACGAAAATGTTTAGTACTAATTTTTGAAGATCTCATTAAACCTAGTTTATGTTTAATTAAAGGATGCTCAATCACATGAACACTCATTGAAATTTCTCTTTTAATATTAATAGGACTAAGCGGATTCGAACCGCTTGCCTCCACGATGTCAACGTGGTGCTCTAACCAATTGAGCTATAGTCCTTTTTTTATCAATAATATCTGCTATAAATTTAAATAAACTACTAATTTTAGATTTTGGTTTTGATATTAAAATAGGATTTTTATCACAAATATATTTATGTAAAGGAAAACATCCAATTTTTTTTATTTTATATTTTTTTAATATTTTAATATATTTATTATTAAATATTGAATTAGAATATCCACAACAATTACATGTATAAAAACTCATATTTTCTATTAAACCTATTATAGGAATTTTTATTTTCTTAAACATATTTATTCCTTTAAATGCACCTAATATTGATATTTCTTGAGGTGTTGTTATAATTATTACCCCAGATAAACTAATATTTTTTGATATTGATAATAATATATCTCCAGTTCCTGGAGGCATATCTATAAATAAATAATCTAAATATCCCCAATTAGTATTATTAAATAAATGTAATAAAAATTTAGATATTATTGGTCCACGCCAAATAATAGCTTTTGTTTGTTTTTTTACTATAAAACCCATTGACATTACTTTAATTCCATAATATGGAATTGGCTGTATTAATTTATTATTATTAATAAATATATTTTTTTTTATACTTAATATTTTTGATTGACTATATCCATATATATCTGCATCTAATAAACCTACTTTATATCCTTTTGTATTCATAGCTAATGCTAAATTAGCCGTTATAGTTGATTTCCCTACTCCGCCTTTTCCAGAAGCTATAGCTATAATATAATTTATATTAATCATTAATTTAATTAATCCTAATGTTATCCATATATTTCTACTGGATTAAAAAGCAATAAATTTGGTATTTCTATAGATAAAAATGCAGAAAAAAAATATTTATTTTTATACGAAATAAACATATCAAATAAAAATATACAAACATTATCCCTATCAATGTCTTTAATACCCGAAGCCGGACTCGAACCAGCACGCCATATAAAAGCGGGGGATTTTAAGTCCCCTGCGTCTACCAATTCCGCCATTCGGGCTATAGGCTGGAATCGGAATTGAACCAATTTAAACGGATTTGCAATCCGCTGCATAACCATTCTGCCATCCAGCCAAAATAATAATTTTATTATATAATAAGATTTTATATAATAAAATATATTTAAAGGGGCTTTAGCTCAATTGGTAGAGCGCAACACTGGCAGTGTTGAGGTTATCGGTTCGAATCTGATAAGTTCCATATAATATAAAAATCATTATGAATAATAAAACTATAGAAATAATAAAAGAACAAATCAAAACAAATAAAATAATATTATATATGAAAGGAACACCAAATTTTCCACAATGTGGTTTTTCAGCTAAAGCTGTTAACTATTTAATAAAATATTTAAAAACTTTTAAATTTATAAATATTTTAGAAAATATTCATATTAGATATGAATTACCTAAATTTTCTAATTGGCCTACATTTCCTCAACTTTGGGTTAATTCTAAATTAATAGGAGGCAGTGACATTATAGTTGAAATGTATAAAAATGGTGAATTAAAAAAATTAATTAAAAATTTTAAATAGCTAAGGAATTTGTAATAATGTCTAAAAAAGTTATTCTTGCTTATTCGGGGGGATTAGATACTTCTGCTATTGTAAAATGGTTACAAGTCAATTATGGCTATGAAGTAATTACATTTACTGCTGATTTAGGACAAGAAAAAAAAGATATTGAATCAGCTTATAAAAAAGCAAAATTATTAGGAATAAAAAAAATTTATATAGAAGATTTACGAGAAATTTTTGTAAAACATTATATTTTTCCTATGTTCAGAGCTAATACAATTTATGAAGGTGGATATCTTTTAGGTACTTCAATAGCGCGTCCTTTAATTATTAAAAGATTATTAGAAATAGCTAAATTAAATAATTCAAATATTATATCACATGGATCTACTGGTAAAGGTAATGATCAATTAAGATTTGAATTAGGTGCTTATTCATTAAATCCATATATAAAAATAATTGCACCATGGCGTGAATGGAATTTAACTTCACGAAAAAAAATAATAAATTATTGTAAACAAAATAATATAAGTATTGATTTTTTTAAAAAAAATAAATCTCCATATTCTATGGATAATAATTTATTACATATTTCTTATGAAGGAGGATTATTAGAAGATACATGGAATGAACCAGAACATAATATGTGGAGATGGAGTAATAGTTTAAATAATACTCCCGATAAAGAAACATATATTGATATAACTTTTCAGCAAGGTGATCCAATTGCAATAAATAATGAATATTTAAAACCACATGAATTACTAATAAAATTAAATAATTTAGGTAGTAAACATGGTGTTGGTAGAATTGATATTGTGGAAAATAGATATATAGGAATTAAATCTAGAGGATGTTATGAAACGCCAGGTGGAACTATTTTATATCATGCGCATAAAGCAATAGAATCTATAACTTTAGATCATGAATCTATACAATTAAAAGATATTTTAATTCCTATATATGCTGAAATGATTTATAATGGATATTGGTGGACCACCGAAAGAAAAATGTTACAATCTTTAATTGATACTTCTCAAAAATATGTTAATGGAGTTGTTAGAATAAAATTATATAAAGGGAATGTAATAATAATAGGTAGAAAATCAGATCAATCTTTATTTAATTCATCTTATGCTACATTTGAAGAAGATAAAGGTATATATAATCAAAAAGATGCAGAAAGTTTTATAAAATTAAAATCAATACGTTTAAAACTTGCATCAATTCAACAACATACAAAATGTCTTTAATTTATACTTGAAAAAAAATTATTTATCCACAATTAATAGAAAAAAGTATAATTTACTTTGTAAATCAGGAGAACGTAAAAATGAAAATACGTCCTTTGCATGAACGTGTTGTAGTTCGTCGTGTAGAAGAGGAACAAAAAACTTCAGGTGGTATTGTTTTACCAGGTAATGCACAAGAAAAAACAACCAGGGGTGAAGTTATAGCTATTGGAAAAGGTAAAATACTTGATAATGGTGCTATCCGTCCTTTAGATGTTAAAATAGGTGATACAGTAATATTTAAAGAAGGATTTGGAGTAGAAAAACAAAAAATCGAAGATGAAGAGCTTTTAATAATGAGTGAATCTGATATTCTTGGTATATTAGAATATTAGATAATTTAAATTATTAATTTCATTATAAAATATATTAAAGGTACATATACTATGGCAGCAAAACAGATTAGATTTTCTGAAGATGCTCGTACACGTATGGTACGAGGAGTTAATGCACTTGCTGATGCAGTTAAAACAACATTAGGACCTAAAGGTCGTAATGTTGTTTTAGAAAAATCATTTGGTGCACCCACAATAACTAAAGATGGTGTTTCTGTAGCTAAAGAAATAGAATTAAAAGATAAATTTGAAAATATGGGGGCTCAAATGGTTAAAGAAGTTGCCTCCAAAACAGCTGATGTAGCTGGAGATGGAACCACCACAGCTACAGTATTAGCACAAGCTATAGTTAATGAAGGAATTAAACAAATTAATTCCGGAAGAAATCCTATGGATTTAAAAAGAGGTATAGATAAAGCTATATTAGCTTCTGTAGAAGAAATAAAAAAAATATCTGTAAAATGTGCAGATTCAAGATCAATAGCTCAAGTAGGTACTATTTCTGCTAATGGAGATAGTAATATTGGTCAATTAATAGCTAAATCAATGGAAAAAGTTGGAAAAAAAGGTGTAATAACAGTAGATGAAAGTCGCGGATTTGAAGATGAACTAGAAGTTGTAGAAGGCATGCAATTTGATAGAGGTTATATTTCTCCTTATTTTGTAAATAATCAAGAAAATATGACTGTAGAATTAGAATCACCATATATTCTTATAGTAGATAAAAAAATTTCAAATATTCGTGAATTATTACCTTTATTAGAAAGCGTAGCTAAATCGGGCAAACCCTTAATGATAATATCTGAAGATATAGAAGGTGAGGCATTAGCTACATTAGTGGTTAATAATATGAGAGGTATAGTTAAAGTAGCGGCTGCTAAAGCCCCTGGATTTGGTGATCGTCGTAAATCAATGTTACAAGATATAGCTATCCTTACAGGTAGTACAGTAATTTCGGAAGAAATAGGACTAAATCTTGAAAAAGTAACATTAAATAATTTAGGTAATGCTCGTAGAGTTACTATGTCTAAAGAAAATACTACAATTATTGATGGGGCTGGTTCAGAAAAAGATATAGAATCTAGGGTGAAACAAATTAAAAGACAAATAGAAGAAACAACTTCTGATTATGATAAAGAAAAACTTCAAGAAAGAGTAGCTAAATTAGCTGGTGGAGTAGCTGTTATTAGAGTAGGTGCCGCTACTGAAATAGAAATGAAAGAAAAAAAAGCTAGAGTAGAAGATGCTTTACATTCTACACGTGCTGCTGTTGAAGAAGGTGTTGTAGCAGGAGGAGGAACAGCATTAATTAGAATATTAAATAAATTACAAAATTTAAAAGGTAATAATGAAGATCAAACTCATGGAATAAAAATTGCTCTAAAAGCGTTTGAATCACCTTTAAGACAAATTGTTAATAATGCAGGTGAAGAATCATCTGTTATTCTTAATAAAGTTAAAGAAGGTGATGGAAATTTTGGATATAATGTTACTACAGGGGAATTTGGTGATTTAATAAACATGGGTGTTTTAGATCCTGCTAAAGTTACTAGAACCGTTATACAATCAGCTGGTTCAATAGGTGGTATGATTATCACAACTGAAGCAATGATAGCGGATCATCCTGAAGATATTAATAATAATAAAAATACACCTAATACTGATGGTGGGATGGGTGGGATGATGTAATCATCTCATACCGTATAATATACAAACCCGTTTTTATAACGGGTTTGTTTTTTATAATTTTTCAGATAATGTTATCTTTCTATTTTTTATATCAATATTTATAATATATGCTGTAATTTGATCACCAATTTTATATTTAGAATTAATATTAATATTTGCAATAATATTATTATTTAATTTTACTAATGCATCATTTTCATTTATTTCTATAATTTCTCCATTTACTAAAGATCCTTTATAAAAATATATCATTGGATCTTGTTTTAACTGCTTAATACTTAAAGAAATCCGTTCACGTTCAGGATCAATAGATAAAATTAATGTTTCTATTTTATCACCTTTACGATATTTATTACGTATTGTTTTATCATCTACTTCATTCCATGAAATATCTGATACATGTACTAAACCATCAATACCTCCATTTAAACCTACAAAAATACCAAAATCTGTAATTGATTTAACAATCCCATTAACACGATCATTTTTTTTATGTTTTAAACTAAAATTTTCCCATGGATTTAATTTACATTGTTTGATACCTAAGGATATTCTTCTTCTTAATTCATCTATTTCTAAAATCATTACTTCTACTCTTTCACCTATATTTACTAATTTAGACGGATTAATATTTTTATTAGTCCAATCTAATTCAGAAACGTGAACTAAACCTTCTATTCCATCTTCTATTTCTGCAAAACATCCATAATCAGTAATATTAGTTACACATGCTTTTACTTTTTTTCCTACAGGATACCGGTCTTTGACATTTTTCCAAGGATCGTCACTTAATTGTTTAAGACCTAAAGAAACACGATTACGTGCACGATCAATTTTTAATATCTTTACTTTAATCTCCTCACCTAAAGAAACTATTTCCGAAGGATGTTTAACACGTTTCCATGCCATATCTGTAATATGAAGTAATCCATCCATACCACCTAAATCTATAAAAGCACCATAATCTGTTAAATTTTTTACTATACCTTTAATAGATTTATCTTTATTTATTTTTTTATTTAAACTTTCATTACCTATTTCTAATACAGCTCTTCTTGATACAACAATATTATTTCTTTTTTTATCTAATTTTATTAATTTAAAATCAATATATTTTTTTTCTAAATGTAATGTATCCCTAATTGTACGAATATCAACTAATGATCCTGGTAAAAAAGCACGTATTGAATTAATATCTACAGTAAATCCACCTTTTACTTTACCAATAATTATTCCTTTAACTATTTCATTATTATTAAAAGCTTTTTCTAAATTTTTCCAATTTTCTAATCGTTTTGCTTTTTCACGAGATAATCTAGTTTCTCCAAAACCATCTTCTATGGTCTCAATTACTACATTTATTTTATCACCTATTTTAACGCACACTTCATCTTTATCATTTTTAAATTGCTCAATATTTATTTTTACTTCTGATTTTAAACCTGCGTTAACTTTTATCCAATCTTTATCTATATTAACTATAGTTGCTTTAATTATAGATCCTGGTTTAAGATTTATATTATTTAGTGATTTTTCAAATAACTCAGCAAAGCTTTCGCTCATAATAATCCTACATAATTAACTTTTTAATAATTCCGTACTATAAGCACGACCCATAATATATTAATTTTAATTTATTTTATTTATTTAAGCTACTCCTAATATTTTACTTCTTTTATTTTTATACCTATATTATTTAATAATTTTTTAAAATTAGGAAATGAAGTCGATACATTTATACAATCATCAATAATAATATCATCATTAGCTCTCAAAGCAGCTATAGTAAAAGACATAGCTATACGATGATCGCCATAGCTATTAATATATCCCCCTTTATATTTTTTTGTACCAATTATATCTATACCATCTTCATATACCTGATTTTTTACCCCAATAGTTGTAAAACCTTTCGCCATTGAACTAATTCTATCTGATTCTTTAACTCTTAATTCTGATGCACCTCGTAATCTAGTTATGCCTTCTGCATTAGCTGCAGCTACTAATAATATAGGTAATTCATCAATAGCTAAAGGTACTTGATCGATAGGAATATCAATACCTTTAAGACTTGCATATCTTATATAAATATCTGCTACAGGTTCATTACACCAATTACTTTCATTTAATAAATTAATATCGGCTCCCATTTTACGTAAAATATTAATTACTCCAATACGAGTAGGATTTATTCCAACTTTTTCTAATAATAATTCTGACTTAGGTATTATTGAGGCTGCTACTAAAAAAAACGCAGCGGAAGAGATATCCGCTGGTATATCAATATTAATAGCTTTTAAATTAGATCCACCAATTAAAGATATAGTATTATCTTTTTTTTTTATATTATAACCAAAATTTTTTAACATACGTTCTGTATGATCTCTTGTACAACCATTTTCAATTATTTTTGTTTCACCTTTTGCATAAATTCCAGCTAATAATAAACAAGATTTTACTTGAGCACTTGCTATAGGCATAATATATTTTATTCCCTTAAGCCTATTACCAATTATTTTAATTGGAGGTATACCTTCTTGATCAGTTTTTATTTTAGCCCCCATTAATCTTAATGGTATTGCAACTCTATTCATAGGTCTATTGTTTAGAGATTTATCTCCAGTCATTTGAGTATCAAATTTTTGTCCTGCTAATAATCCAGTCAATAACCTCATACTTGTTCCTGAATTACCTAAATATAATTTTTTTTTTGGATTTTTTAATCCATATATTCCTACTCCTGAAATACATAATTTGTTATTTTTAGGCCCATAAATTGATACTCCCATTTCTCTAAATGCTTGTAAAGTAGCTAAACTATCATATCCTTCTAAAAATCCATTAATATTAGTAATACCATTAGATAACGATCCAAACATAACGGCACGATGTGATATAGATTTATCACCTGGTACGATTATTTTTCCTTTTATTGGTTTAATAGTTCTTTTTACTATATATTTAACATTATTTTTCATAATACTTATTTTCTCTTTATTAATTGTTCTGGATAAGAACCTAAAATTTTTATTTCTGCACCTCGCATATATATTTCTTCTAATATTTTTTCTACCAAATTAGATTTACGATGTCCTTTTATTTCAATAAAAAATATGTAATTCCAAACTCCTTTGTTTTCTGGTGATGGTCTATTTGTTATACGTAATATATCAATATTATAACGATAAAATGGTTCTATTAATAAATAAAAAGAACCTATTTTATTTTTAATAGATATCATTAATAATGTTTTATCATATCCTGTTATAGGACCATCTTTATCTGATAATATCAAAAATCTTGTATAATTATTAATACGATCTTCTATGTTTTGAGCAATTATTTTTAAAGAATAATAACTAGCAGCAATATCTCCAGCAATTGCTGCACTATTACTTTCATGTGTAATTATTTTTGAAGCTTTTGCATTAGAAGATACTGCAATTCTTTTAGCAAAAGGATAATTAGTATTTAACCAATTTTTACATTGAGCAAATGATTGATGATGTGAATAAATTTTTTCTATTTTTTTTTTTATATTTTTTTTTCCAATCATTAAATGATGATGTATTGATAATATTACTTCTCCACATATTTTTAATTTTGAATTAATAAAAGAATCTAAAGTATTATTTACTATACCTTCGTTTGAATTTTCTACAGGTACAACACCATAATTATATTTTTTATTTTCTATTGTATTAAATACATCTTTTACTGCTATACTTCTTACTGATTTCCCAAAATGTTTAATTACTGCTTGTTGAGTACCCTCTGTTTCCTCTGGACCCATATATGCTACTTGTATTGGTAATTCTAAACAAGCAGACATAATTTCTCTAAATAATCTTGATATTTCTTTATTAGATAATGGTCCTTTATTATATTTTCTAATATTTCTTAAAACATGAGCTTCACGTTCATGACTATAAAAGTTTGTTTTTGGATTTATTTTTGATACTTTTTTAGCACAAATAGCACGTTGACTAATTAAATTTAATAATTGATAATCAATATTATCTATATATTTTATAATTTTTTTTAAATCTTTTTTCATTTTTAAATACCTATTATTAGTAACATAACCTCACAACAGATACTAATTTTTCTGCTTTATTAACACGTATTAATGTTACTCCTTGAGTATTACGTGATCTACAAGATATTTCTTTAACTCTCGTACGTATTAAATTTCCCCTATTTGTTATTAAAATAATTTCATCACTTTCTTTAACTTTTATTGCTGATACTAATTTACCATTACGTTTTGAAGAACGCATTGCTATTACTCCTTGTCCACCACGTTTCCTTAAATTAAATTCTTCTAAAATAGTACGTTTTCCATATCCTTTTTCTGAAGCTGTTAAAATATAATATTTTTGTGATTGTTTGTTATTTTTTATAATTATTAAACTAATAACTTTATTATTATAAAATAAACGCAATCCCATTACACCCATAGCTTTACGTCCCATTACACGTACTTCACTTTCTTTAAAATAAATAGATTTTCCATTAGAAGTGTGTAACATAATTAAATTATCTTCCCCATAAGTAATAGCAGCACCTATTAAACTATCTCCTTCTTCTAAATTAAGTGCAATTATTCCACAATTTCTGTGTCTTATAAACTTTTTCATATTAGTTCTTTTTACTTTACCTAAAGCAGTTGCAAAAAATATATAATTATTTATTTTTATTTCATCATTTATTGCAAGTATTGCAGTAATTTTTTCATTTACATCTAAAGAAAGTAAATTTACTAAAGGTCTACCTCTAGAAATTCTACTATATTGTGGAATTTCATAAACTTTAAGCCAATATACTTTACCTTTATCAGAAAATAATAAAATTGTATCGTGGGTTGATGCTACTAATAAATGCTCAATAACATCTTCATCATTTATACTTGTAACTAACTTACCTCTACCACCTCTTTTCTGTGCTTGATAAACCGAAATGGGTTGTATTTTAGCATATCCTGATCTAGAAACTGTAACTACCATTTTTTCTTCATTAATAAGATCAACCGTATTTATTTCATTACGAATAGCCTTAATTGTAGTTTTTCTATTATCTCCATATGTACAACTTATTTCAATTAATTCATTACGAATTATTTCCATTAAATAATCAAATGAAGATAATATTTTTTTTAACTTAGTTATTTTTTTCAAAGTATTTTTATATTCAACAAAATAATTTTTACTTTCTAAACTAGTTAAACGATGTAATCTTAAATCCATAATTGCTTTAATTTGATATTCATTTAACTTATATTCATCTATAAAAATTTCTTTACATAAATTATTTGTACAATTTTTCCATTTTATATTAATTAATTTATTTTTAGCTTCTTTTAATGAAGAAGCTGATTTTATTATTTCTATAACAATATCTATATTAGATATTGCAATTATTAATCCTTCAATCATATTTTTACGTTTTTTAAATTTTTTTAATTCATATAATGTACGTCGTTTAATTACTTCTATACGTTGATTAATAAAAGCTTCAATAATTTGTTTAAGATTAAATGTTTTAGGTTTACCTTTATCTACAGCTACCATATTTATACTATAAACAACTTCCATTTGAGTATGTGCAAAAAGATTATTTAATATAATTTCACTTGATTCATAACGTTTTATTTCTATAACAATCCTTAACCCATCTTTATCTGATTCATCTCTAAGCTCATTTATACCAGATAACATTTTATTTTTTAATAACTCCACTATTTTTTCAATTAACCTAGCTTTATTAACTTGATATGGTAATTCTGTTATAATGATAAAATCATTACCTTTATTTTTTTCAATTATATATTTCGCACGTATATAAATACTACCCTTTCCTGTTGAATAAGCATCTAAAAGTCCAGACTTACCATGAATTATACCTGATGTAGGAAAATCTGGACCATTTATATATTTCATTAAATCTTCTATTGCAATATTCTTATTATCAATAAAAGCTAAACATGCCTTTATAACTTCTTTTATATTATGAGGAGGAATATTAGTTGCCATACCAACAGCAATCCCACTTGTACCATTTATTAATAAATTAGGTATACGACTTGGTAATACGTCTGGTATTTTTTCAGTACCATCATAATTATCAACCCAATCTACTGTAGATTTTTCAAGATCATATACAAATTCACTAGTTATACGAGACAATCTTACTTCTGTATATCTCATTGCCGCTGCATTATCACCATCTATTGATCCAAAATTTCCTTGACCATCAATTAATACATATCTCATAGAAAATTCTTGGGCCATTCTTACAATTGCATCATAAACCGCACTATCACCATGCGGATGATATTTACCAATTACATCACCTACTACACGTGCAGATTTTAAATAATTTTTATTCCATACATTATTTAATTCATGCATAGCAAAAATTACACGCCGATGCACAGGCTTTAAACCATCCCGTATATCTGGAATAGCACGGCCTATTATTACACTCATAGCGTAATCAATATAAGAGTTTTTTATTTCATCTTCAATTGTAATTGGTAAAATTTCTTTATTTTTTTCCAACATATAATTATTTCCACAATACTATAATAGTATTAAACATTATACTTACTAAGTACACTAATTACATCAAATTTTATATTAATAATTAAAGTTTTAAATAATCTAAATGCTTCTCTTTTATATTCTTCTATAGGATTTTTGTGTACATAACATCTAAGATGAATACTATTCATGATATAATCCATCATTTGTAAATGTTCTTTCCATCTTATATCAAACACTTGTAATATAGTGTTTTTTTCAAAATCTTTTATTCTTTGTTTACCAAATTTTTTACAATTATATTTATATATATTATTAGATTTATCTTTTATTTTATTAATTATAAATATATATCCCTTATCAATATTATATTTATATATATTTAAATTTAATATTGTTTTTATATTTATTAATAACTTATTTATATTATAAGTTTTTTTATATTCATATACAATTTTATAAATTACTTCATTTCTAATATATTTTATATATTCAGAAATATTATAATTAAATAATATTTCATCTCTTTGATTATAGACTATTTTCCTTTGATAATTTGAAATATTATCATATTCTAATATTTGTTTGCGTATATCAAAATTATGAATTTCTACTTTTTTTTGAGCTTTTTCTACTGCTTTATTAACTAAATTATGTTCGATAGCTTCACCATAAGATAACCCTAAAATATTCATCATTTTTTTTATTTTATTAGAACCAAATAACCTCATTAAATTATCTTCTAAAGAAATAAAAAACCTAGTTGATCCTGGATCCCCTTGCCGGCCTGCGCGTCCTCTTAATTGATTATCAATTCTTCTAGATTCATGTCGCTCTGTTCCAATAACATGTAAACCACCAGATTTTATTAACAAGTTTTTACTCCATGTGTGTTTTCCACCTAATAAAATATTTGTACCTCTACCTGCCATATTAGTAGCAATAGTAATAGTACTATAAATGCCTGCTTTAGCAATTATATTAGCTTCCTTAGAATGATTTTTTGCATTAAGTATATTATGTGATATTTTTTGTTTTTTTAATATATAAGAAATATATTCTGAATTTTTAATTGAAGTAGTACCTACTAATATTGGACGACCTTTATAAAAATTGTTTTTTATATCTCTAATAATAGCTTCAAATTTTTCTTTTGTAGATAAAAAAATTAAATCATTCATATCTTTACGTATTATAGGTTTATTTGTTGGAATAACTAATACATCTAGTTTATAAATTTTATTAAATTCATATACTTCTGTATATGCTGTACCAGTCATACCTGTTATTTTAGAATAAAGTCTAAAATAATTTTGTAAAGTAATATATGCTAAAGTATTACTTTCATTTTTTATATTTACTCCTTCTTTAGCTTCTATAGCTTGATGTAACCCATCTGACCATCTTTTTCCTGGCATAATACGTCCTGTATTTTCATCTACTATAATTACTTCATTATTTATAATAATATAATCAACATTTATTTTAAATAAATAAAGTGCTAATAAAGCTGCTTTTATTTTTTTTATTAAATCTATATTATTAACTGAATAAAGAGAATCATTTTTTTTTATTATTTTTTTTGATTTTAAAATATCTTCTATATATTTATATCCTTTTTCAGTTAATTCAACTTGTTTATGTTTTTCATCTAAAATAAAATCGCCTTTTTGATGTTCATATTCAGTAATTTTATAACTTCTTAAGTTTTCTGCTATATTTTTTATTAAATAATATATTTTAGTATATTCATATGAAGGTCCTGAAATAATTAATGGGGTACGAGCTTCATCTATTAAAATAGAATCTACTTCATCAATTAAAGCAAAATTAAGTTTTCTTTGAAATTTTTCTTTAATTGAATAAACCATATTATTACGTAAATAATCAAAACCATATTCATTATTAGTACCATAAGTAATGTCGGCTTTATAAGCATTCATCTTTTCTTTTAATCTTTGTTCAGCATAAATATTTTTTATACTTAAACCAAGAAATTCATATAATGGACGCATATTATTAGAATCTCTTTTTGCTAAATATTCATTTATTGTTATTACATGTACACCAAGACCTGTTAATGCATTTAAATATGTAGGTAAAGTTCCTACAATAGTTTTACCTTCTCCAGTTTTCATTTCAGAAATAATACCCTTATGTAAAACTATTCCTCCTATTAGTTGAACATCAAAATGACGCATACCAATTATACGTTTGCTAGCTTCTCTAATAGTAGAAAACGCTTCAGGTAATAACATATCAAGTAAATCACCTTTTATTATTCTTTTACGAAATTCTATGGTTTTATAACTTAATAAATCATTATTAAGTGAAATAAAATGATTTTCTAAATCATTTATTATATAAACTATATTACTTATTCGTTTAATTTCACGATCATTTTTATTATAAATAAACATATATTACGTTACGTCTGAAGGGATTTGAACCCATAACCTTTACCGTCGGAAGGTAAAGCTCTATCCAATTGAGCTACAGACGTATCAGGAATGGAGAAACACTGCCAATGGAGAAACACATTTTTGCTATTAAGCTATTAAGCTATTAAGCTATTAAGCTATTAAGCTATTAAGCTATTAAGCTATTAAGCTATTAAGCTATTAAGCTATTAAGCTATTAAGCTATTAAGCTATTAAGCTATTAACTTAAGGTTGCTACCATAATTGATTTGATTGTGTGTATTCTATTTTCAACTTGATCAAAAGATATATTATATGATGATTCAAAAATTTCATCAGTAATTTCAAAACCATTAACTAATTTTTTTATAAAATCATTTTTGAATAATTTTTTTATAATTAATGTTTCATTATTATGAAATGATGGTAAACAATGCATTACTTTTACTTTATAATTATTAGTAGCTTTTATAATTTCTTTATTTATTTGATATTTTGAAAGACTTTTAATTCTTTCACACCATACCTCTTCACTTTCTCCCATTGATACCCAAACATCAGTATATATAAAATCTACATTTTTTACAGCTATATAAGGATCTTCTACTACAAGTATTTTTGCATTATTTGTTTTTGCTATATTATTACATAAAATAAAAAATTTTTCTTCTGGCCATAATTTTTTAGGAGCAGCTATACGTATATCCATACCCATTTTTGCTCCTATTAATAATAATGATCTTCCAATATTATAACGTGCATCACCTAAATAAGCATATTTTATTTTATTTAATGATTTATTATTACTATGTTCTAACATAGTTAATACATCAGCTAAAACTTGTGTTGGATGAAATTCATTTGTTAATCCATTAAAAACAGGAATACCTGAATTTTTTGCTAATTCTTCTATTATTTTTTGACTATATCCTCTATATTGTATTGCGTCAAACATACGACCTAATACTTTTGCTGTATCTTTAATAGATTCTTTATATCCAATTTGTGAAGATTTAGAATCAATATAAGTTACATTAGCACCTTGATCCTTAGCTGCTATTTCAAAAGCACAACGAGTTCTAGTTGATGGTTTTTCAAAAATCAATGCTATATTTTTACCTTTTAATCTAGGATATTCATTTCCTATATATTTTGACTGTTTTAAATAACGTGCTAAATTTATTAAATAATTAATTTCTTCTTTTGTATGATTTATTAAACTTAAAAGATTCCTATTACGTAAATTCATTTGTTTATTTCCTTTTATTTTATTTTTAATTTTTTAAAAAGTTTTAATGTGCGTAACCGAGAATTAGCTAAAGCTATATCTGCAATTGCACGTGTATAATTTATTTTTGATGATTTTTCTTTAATTAATTTTTTAGCTTCATTAATACTTTTATTTATTTCATATTCCTTAATATCATTTGCTTTTATAATTGTATAAGCTAAACATGAAATCATATTTGATTTTACTTCCATCAAACCACCATCTAAATAAAAAATTTCTTTATTATCATTAACATGTGTTATTATTAAAGGACCTGAATTTAATTGTGTTATAATTGGGGCATGTCCTGATAAAATTCCTAATTCACCTTCAGTACCAATAGCTGTTATTTGTTTTATTTTTTTTGAAAAAATTAAACAGTCTATACTTATAATATCACATTGAATACTATTCATATAAATTACAATTATTTAATATTAATTCTTCAATACTACCAATCATATAAAAAGCTTGTTCAGGAATATGATCATATTCTCCATTTAAAATACTATTAACTCCGTTAATAGTATCTTCTAATTTTACATATTTACCTAATTTACCTGTAAATATTTCTGCAACAAAAAAGGGTTGTGATAAAAAATTTTGAATTTTACGAGCTCTATTTACAATGTTTTTATCTTCTTCAGATAATTCATCTAAACCTAAAATAGCTATTATATCCTTCAATTCTTTATAACGTTGTAATATATTGCGTACTTTTAAAGAAACTTTATAATGTGTACTACTAACTAATAAAGGATCTAATTGCCTAGAATTTGATTCTAAAGGGTCAATAGCAGGATAAATACCTAACTCTGCTATTTTACGAGATAATACTATTGTAGCATCTAAATGAGAAAAAATAGCAGATGGAGATGGATCTGTTAAATCATCAGCCGGTACATACACTGCTTGTATAGATGTTATTGACCCTTTTTTAGTTGAAGTAATTCTTTCTTGTAACATCCCAACTTCTTCTGCTAAAGTTGGTTGATATCCAACAGCAGAAGGCATTCTACCTAATAAAGCTGATATTTCCGTTCCAGCTAATGTATATCTATATATATTATCTATAAACAATAATACATCTCTACCTTCATCTCTAAATGCTTCTGCAATAGTTAACCCTGTTAATGCTGTACGAAATCTATTACCAGAAGGTTCGTTCATTTGACCATAAACTAAAGATACTTTATCTAGGACTTTAGATACTTTCATTTCATTATAAAAATCATTTCCTTCACGTGTTCTTTCACCTACACCTGCAAATACAGAAAAACCTGAATGTTCAATTGCTATATTACGAATTAATTCCATCATATTTACAGTTTTTCCTACACCTGCTCCTCCAAAAAGTCCTATTTTACCTCCTTTTACAAACGGACACATTAAATCTATAACCTTTATACCTGTTTCTAATATTTCATTATTAATAGATTGTTCTATATATTTAGGTGATTTATTATGAATTGACATAATTTTCTTTTCATTTATTGGGCCTTTTTCATCTATAGGTTCACCTAAAACATTCATTATTCTACCTAAAGTGGTACTACCCACAGGGACTTTTATAGGAGACTTTGTATTAATCACTTTTAAATTACGTTTAATACCTTCAGTTGATCCCATAGCTATAGTTCTTACTATATTATCGCCTATGTGTTGTTGAACTTCTAAAATTAAATTTATTTTTTCTACTTTTAATGCATAATAAATTTTAGGTAATTTATTATTTTTAAATTCTACATCAATTACTGCACCAATTATTTGTACAATTTTTCCATTCATTTTATTTCCTTTATTATACTAATGCGGCTCCATTTACTATTTCCGAAATTTCTTGCGTTATATTTTCTTGTCTTAATTTATTATAAATATTATTTAAATCTATTATTAAATTATTAGCATTTTCTGTTGCTTTTTTCATTGACATCATACGGCATGATTGTTCACAAGTTATATTTTCTAATATAGATTGATATATTTGAGCTTCAATATATTTAGTAAATATATTATTTAATAATTTATTAAAATCATAAGTTTCATAAATATAAACTATTTGATTTATGATTTCTTTTTTTATAGTTACCGGTAAAATATTTTTAATTATAGGTAATGATTTTATTGAATTGATTGATTTATTATATATTATTTTAATACAATCAATCTGATTATTATCATACTCTTTAATTATTACTTTTATTAAATTATAAAACTCAATTATTTTTGGATAATCCCCTAAATTATTTTTATAATAAATTATTTCTCCACCATATTTTTTTATAAATTTATTACCAATTGTTCCTATTGTGCAAAAACAATAGTTTTTATTATTTTTTTTTATATAAATTAATAATTTTCTAAATAAATTTATATTTAATCCCCCACATAATCCTTTATCACTCGTTATTAAAATATAACAAATTTTTTTTATTTTTTTATTTATATTAATATAATTATTTTTATAATTTATATTATTATCAGTAACAATACGATTACATATCTCTTTTATTTTTTTAGTATAATACCTACTTAATAACATTCTATTTTGTAATTTACGCATTTTAGATGCTGATACCATTTCCATAGCACTAGTAATTTTTTTTGTATTTTTTATAATTTCAATTTGTAATTTTATTTCTTTTGTCGCTAATATCAAAATATTACCTATATTTTTATTTAAATTTTTCTAATATTTGTTTAAATTTTTCTATATACTCTTCTTTACCATTATTATTTATCAAAATTATTAATTTCTTATAATTTAAATTAAAATAATTTATTAATGCTTTTTCAAATGAAAAAATTTTATTTATATCATATTCATGCAAATAATCTTTATTTGCAGCATACAATAATATTGATATTTCAGCAACACTCATTGTATTAAATTGTTTTTGTTTCATTAGTTCCGTTATACGTTTACCTTTTTCTATTTGTTTTTTAGTTATTTCATCTAATTCTGAACTAAATTGTGCAAATGATTCTAATTCTCTATATTTAGCTAAAGATAAACGTATACCTGCTCCTAATTTTTTTATAATTTTAGTTTGTGCTGTACCCCCAACTCTAGATACTGATAATCCAACATTTATTGCTGGTCTTATACCAGTATTAAATAAATTTGTTTCAAGAAATATTTGACCATCTGTTATAGAAATCACATTTGTTGGAATAAATTCTGATACATCTCCACCTTTGGTTTCTATTATTGGTAAAGCTGTTAATGACCCTGTGGTTTGTATTTTACCTTTCGTATTTTTAATAACATAATTTTCATTGACACGGGAAGCTCTTTCTAATAATTTTGAATGTATATAAAAAATATCACCCGGATAAGCTTCTCTTCCTGGTGGTCTTTTTAATAACAATGATATTTGTCTATACGCCCAAGCTTGTTTTGTTAAATCATCATATACAATTAATGCATTTTGTCCTCTATCACGAAAGTATTCTCCCATCGTACAACCTGTATAAGGGACTAAATATTGCATTATAGCTGGATCTGATGCTGCCGCAACAACTACTATGGTATATTTCATAGCTCCATATTTTTCAAAAATTTTTACAGTTTTTACAATATTAGATTTTTTTTGACCTATAGCAACATATATACATATTATATCTTTGTTTTTTTGATTTATAATCATATCCATAACAAGAGATGTTTTGCCTACATTTCTATCACCAATAATTAATTCCCTTTGCCCCAAACCTATTGGTATCATTGAATCTATTGCTTTTATACCTGTATTTAACGGCTGATTTACAGTTTTTCTAAAAATTACACCTGGCGCTATTTTTTCAATAAAATCAGTTTGTTTTGTTTTTATTTTTCCTTTACCATCTATAGCATTTCCTAATGTGTCTAACACTCTACCAATTAATTCTAATCCCACGGGTACTTTTAATAATTTACCTGTACATTTACATTTCATTCCTTCTGAAAGATTCTTATAATCTCCTAATATAACTATACCTACATTATTACGTTCAATATTAAATACTAATCCAATAATATTATCAATAAATTCTATTATTTCACCATACATAGCATCATATAATCCATATACACGAACAATTCCATCAAATACATTAATAATTATTCCTTCATTTTTCAATTCTAATTTTAACTTAATATTTTTAATTTCTTTTTTTATTATATTACTAATTTCATAAAACTTTAATTTTTTCATAATATATTACCTTAATTACTACCTATTAATGTTTTTTTTAATTGATTTAATCTACCAATTATAGAACAATCTATAACAATATTTTTTATTTTTATAATTACACCACCCATTATATTTTTTTTTATTTTTATCTTTTTTATAAAAATTTTTTTTTTAAATTTTAAACTTAAAATATTTATTATTTTTTTTTTTTGCTTTTTATTTAATATAAAAGCACTAATAATTCTTATATTTAAAATCTTATATTGTTTTAATATTTGTTTTTCATAATATAATAAAATATAATTTATTATATTAATTTTATTATTTATTAATAATAAATTAATTATATTTAAACTTTCTTTATCTAAATCTAAAGTTATTTTTTTATTAAAAACAAAATATTTACATATATTATTTTTTTTATAATAATTTAAAATAAAATCAATTTTTTTTATTCTATTTTTCCATTCATCTAAATCTTTTGAGCAAACTGCTAATTCCCATATTGCTTTAAAATATGGGTTATTATTTTCTAATTTTTCAGATATTTTCATATTATATTTTTTTTACTAATTTTTTAAAAATTTCTTTATTTATATTTATATCTATTGAATTTTCTAATATTTTTTCTAAACCTATTAAAGATACTTGAATTATTTTTTCATGTAAATCTTTTTTTATATTTAACATTTCTTCTTCAAAAAGTTGTTTTCTATTTTTAATTACAACTTCACTTTCTTTTTTTGATATATTTCTTACTTTTTCAAGTATATCATTATAATGTAACCGTGCTTCTTCTATTATTAAATCTGCTTCATTTTTTGCTTTACATAAAATATATTTTGATTCTTTTTTTGCTTTATATAATTCTTTTTTTGCTATATTAGCAGCGTTTAAAGCATTAGTTATTGTTTTTTCTCTGTCTAATATATTTTTTTTTATTGGCGGCCAAATAAATTTTTTACAACACCATATTAATATAGCAAAGTTTATAACTTCACATAAAATTGTTAGATTTATATTCATTACCTTATATTACCTTATATTACCTTATATTACCTTATATTACCTTATATTACCTTATATTACCTTATATTACCTTATATTACCTTATATTACCTTATATTACCTTATATTACCTTATATTACCTACGTTTCCTACGTTTCCTACGTTTCCTACGTTTCCTATTAACATTCAACCTGCTACTACAAATATTAAATATAAAGCAATACCTACACCAATCATTGGTACTGCATCTATTAATCCAGTCATTAAAAATGTACGAGTTAATAATAAATTACTTAGTTCTGGTTGTCGCGCAGTTGATTCTAATAATCTACCCCCTATAATCCCAAAACCTATTCCTGTTCCTACAGCACCCAAACCTATCATAATAGCAGCCGCTATATAAATATCCATTTTTATTTATCTCCATATTTTAAATTCTAATTATTTTTTATATGATTTATTGAAATAAATTATAGTCAATATCATAAAAATAAAAGATTGTAAAGGTATTATTAAAATATGAAACATTCCCCATATTAAACTTAATATCCATTGTATCCAATAAGGTAAAAGATTAATTAATATAAATATAACTTCTGATGCAAACATATTTCCAAATAAACGTAAAGATAAAGATAAAGGTTCAATTAATAAATTAATCATTTCTAATATTAGATTAAACGGTATTAAAAATATATTATTAAATGGTTTTATACAAATTTCTTTAATCAAACCAGGTAAACCTTTATTTTTTATATCATAATATAATATTATAAAAAAAACACTTATTGCCATACCTGCTGTTATATTTATATCTGATGTTGCTAATATTTTAATATTTTGATCAATATTTAAAAAATACAAAATTATATTAATAATATCAATTGGTAATAAATCAATAAAATTCATTAATAAAATACACATAAAAATCACTAATGAAAGTGGTCCTATTAATTCATTATTATATTTAAAATTATTAATTATTATTTTATTTATCTTTTCAAATATATATTCTAATACATTTACTAAACCTTTAGGAGCAGCTATAGTATTAGTAGAATTTAAAGAACATTTTTTAAAAACAAATAAAAATAACAAACCCATTACTATAGAAACAAATATAGAATCTAAATTTATTGCAAAAAAACCCATAGATTTTATCTGTTCTATATTTTGTGCAAATATCCACCCTTGTTTTGGATAATATCCAAAAGTAAAATTTTGTAAATGATGTTTTATATATTTCGTATAATATAAATTGTTCATAATTTGTTATTTTTTAATTTTTTTAAATAAAATAATATTATTGATATAGCAGCTGGAGTAACTCCTGAAATCCTTTTTATATCAGCTAATGTTTTTATTTTTTCTTCTTTTAATTTTTGATATATTTCTTTTGCAAGTCCAATACCATTCAATTCAAACTTATTAGGTAACAATATTTTTTCATATTTTTTCATATTTTTTACTTCTTTTTTTTGCCGTTCAATATATCCTTTATATTTTATCTGTATTTTTATTTGTTCTATTATTTCTTTAGGTAATTTCTTATCAACAAACTTTATATATCTTACTAAATCAATATATTTAACACATATTATAACATTGTTTTTTAATTTATTTTTTATATGTTTATTTTGAATAATAACAAATTTTTTTAATCTATTAATTTCTTGTTCTAATTTTTTACTTTTTTGTATATAATAAAAATAACGATAATTTTTTATTAAACCTAATTTATAACCTATTTCTGTTAAACGTAAATCTGCATTATCTTCACGTAATAATAATCTATATTCTGATCTTGAAGTAAACATTCTATAAGGTTCATTTGTTCCTTTGTTGATTAAATCATCTATCATAACTCCAATATAAGATTGATTACGTTTTGGATACCATTTTTCTAATCCTTTTATATTTATTGAAGCATTTATTCCTGCTATTAAACCTTGTGCTGCGGCTTCTTCATATCCAGTGGTACCATTAATTTGACCTGCAAAATATAAATTTTTTATAAATTTTGTTTCTAATGTAGGATATAAATCACGTGGATCTATATAATAATATTCTATTGCATAACCTGGTCTAGTTATATAAGATTTTTCTAAACCTGAGATACTTTTTATAAGTTTTTTTTGTAAATTAAAAGGTAAAATAGTAGAAATTCCATTAGGATAAACTTCATTAAACTTTAAATTTTCTGGTTCTAAAAAAATTTGATGTCTTTTTCTATTTGAAAAATTATAAATTTTATCTTCTATAGAAGGACAATAGCGCGGTCCTATACCTTGTATTTTACCAGTAAATATAGGTGATTTATATATATTATTTATCACAATATCATGTGTATATTCATTTGTATATGTAATAAAACAATTTACTTGTTTTATTTTTTTTTTTTCTATATAAAAAAAAGACATATTAGGAATAGGAATAATCCCTGTTTGTTTTTCTAATTTACAAATATTAATACTTTTAGCATCAATTCTAGGTGGCGTACCTGTTTTTAATCTAGAAATTTTAAATGGTAATTCTTTTATTTTTTGTGCTAATATATTTGAATTATTATCATTTATTCTACCACCTATAAATTTATTTAATCCTATATAAATTTTTCCTCCTAAAAAAGTACCATTACATAATATTACTTTTTTACTATAAAAGCATATACCTTCCGAAGTTATAATACCTTTAACTTTATTGTTTTTAATAATTAAATCTATAACTGTTTGTTGTATTACTTTTAAATTTTTTTGCTTTTGGATTACTTTTTTAATAAATATTTTATATAAATTACGATCAATTTGAATTCTTGTGGATCTTACAGCAGGTCCTTTACTATTATTTAATATCCGACACTGTATTCCTGAATAATCTGTTGCTAATGCCATTATACCCCCTAATGCATCTATTTCTTTTACTATTTGACTTTTTCCTATACCCCCTATTGATGGATTACAAGAAAAATTACCTATTGTTTCAACATTATCAGTTAGAAGTAAAGTTTTAACACCTATTTTGGATGCTGCTAAACTAGCCTCAATTCCTGCATGTCCACCTCCAACTACTATTATTTCATAAATATTCATACAATTATTTACCTATACAAAACTTTTTAAAAATTTTTTTTAAAATATTTTTTTTTATATTATATCCAATAATTTCTTCTAAATATTTTTGTATAATATATAAATTTTCAGATAACCTTTCATTACAATCATTACAATTATTATTTATATAATAATTAATAATTTTTTCTAAATAATAAAATTGCCGGTTTTTTAAACAAAATAAATTTTCATCTTTTATTTTAGTTTGTTTTAAAATTTTTTTTTTTATATTTTGTTTTAATTTTTTTATTCCTTGTTTTGTTTTTGTTGAAATATTAATAATATTTTTATCTTGTTTTCTTTCTTTATTTTTTATTAAATCTATTTTATTTCTTATAATAAGAACATTTTTTTTTAAATATGTTTTAAAAATATCTATATTATTTTCTTTATTATCTAATAAGATTAAAATTAAATCTGCTGTTTTTATTTCTTCAATTGCACGTTTTATTCCTATTTTTTCTATTACATTTATATTTTTTTCATCTTGTCTTATTCCAGCTGTATCAATAATACATATGGGTATTCCATATAAAAATATATTTACTTTTAATAAATCTCTTGTTGTACCTTTAATATTTGTAATTATTGCATGATCATTTTCCGTTAAAATATTAAATAAACTTGATTTACCTACATTAGGTTTACCTGTTATTACTATTTTTATAGTATTATTAATTAAATATCCTTTACATGATTTATTTTTTAATAAAATTAATAAATAAAATAATTTTTTTATTTTATTTAATATATTTTTTTTGTTTAATTTTTTTTTTATTATTATTTCTTCTTTAAACTCATTTGGAAAATTTATCATTGCTTCTATATTTATACGTAAAATTATTATTTCTTTAATTATTTTTTTTATATTATTAGAAAAAATACCTTCAAACGAATTGATAGCTGTTTTTAATGTTAATTTAGAATTTGCTTTTATTATATCAATTAAAGACTCAGCTTGTATTAAATCTATTTTATTATTAAAAAACGCTCTTTCTGTAAATTCTCCTGGTTTTGCTAATCTAGCACCTAATTTTATTATATATTGTAATAATATATCTAATATTATTTGTCCACCATGACTTTGTATTTCAAGTATATTTTCTCCTGTAAAAGAATTAGGAGATTTAAAAAATATAGCTATACCTTTATCAATTATTTTTTTATTTATATCTAAAAAAGGTACATAATACGCATATCTAGATTTAGGTATAAAACCTAATAATTGTTTTGAAATTCTATTTAATTTATCATTTCCTGATATTCTAATAATACCAATACTAGAATATCCATATAATGTGGCTTTAGCACAAATAATATCATTTTTCTTCATAATTTTTTATAATTAAATATTGTTGTATTATTGATATAACATTATTAGTTATCCAATAAATTAATAAACAAGAAGGAAACCATAAAAAAAACAAAGTAAATAATATAGGTAATATTTTTATTATGTTAGTTTTTTTATTTTCTTTATTATTTATCTTTTGTTGAATTAATATAGACAAACCCATTGTTATAGGTAAAATAAAATATGGATCCATTAAAGATAAATCTTTTATCCATAAAATAAATGGAGAATTTTTTAATTCTATTGATTTAGTTAAAGTCCAATATAATGAAAGAAAAATAGGTGTTTGTATAATTATGGGTAAACAACTATTAAATGGATTTATTTTTTCTTTTGTATATATTTTTATTAGTTCTTTGGTTAGTTTTTTTTTATCTTTTTTATATTTGTTTTCTATATTATTTAATATAGGTTTTATTTTACGTATTTTAATTATTGTTTTATATGATATATATGATAACGGTAATAATATAAACTTTATTAATATTGTTAATATTATTATTGAACAACCCCAATTGATAATAACCAAATTAATTTTACAAAGTATCCAATATATCGGTGAAGATATAAACCAAAAACTACCATAATGTATAATTGTTTCCAAAATTTTTCTTTTATTTTGTTTTATTAAAAATTAATTATTTTTATTAATAATTTATTTAATAATATATAAATTATTTTTTTAAATATATATTTTTTTATATACAATATAATATATACATTAATCAAATTATATTGAAATACTCTTATATATTCTTTAAATAATCTTTTTAATAAATTACGATTAACTGATTTATTATTATTAACCTTGTTTTTTATATAATACATATATATAAAATATTTTTTATTATTTTGAAGAAATCCAATACAAATAAAATTTTTATTAATTAACTTAAAATTATAAATATTGTTTATTTTGTTGTGTATAGTTTTTAATTTTTTTTGTATTTTATATTTCATTATTTACAAATAATATTACGTTTTTTTTTTCTACGATTGTAAAGAATTTTTATTCCATTTTTATTAGACATACGTTTTCTAAAACCATTAACACGTTTTAATTTAATTTTACTAGGTTGAAAAGTCCGTTTCATTAATATATAATCTCCTTTAATATATATAATATAATTTAATTTATTAAATTCATATAATGAAATTTATAATTTCGAGAGATATTTTAATTAAATCACTTACTTTATTAATAGGATTAATCAACAAACATCAAACAATACCTATTCTTTCTAATATTTTAATTAAAGTTTATAAAAATCATGTTATAGAAATGATTAGTTCTAATTTAGAAATGGAATTAAAAAGTAATATATATATTAAACATAAAGAACATAAAGAACATAAAGAACATAAAGAACATAAAGAACATATTGAATCAGGTTCTACAACTGTAGCTGCTAGTAAATTAATGTATATATGTAAATCTTTAACAGAAAATACACAAATTAATTTTGAAACTATTAATACTAAATTAGTTGTTTATACCAATAATTCAAAATTTATTTTATCAACTATCAATTCAAATTTATTTCCAAAATTTGATAAAAATAAAACAAATAATTTAATATTCACAATAAATAAAAATATATTAAAACATTTAATACAATTAACTTATTTTGCTATGGCAGAAGAAGATATTAGATATTATTTAAATGGTATGTTATTAGAAATACATAACAAAAATATCATAACTACCGCTACCGACGGACATAGATTAGCATGTTGTTCAAAATATATGATAAATAACATGTTTCATGGATTTAAAAAAATAATTTTACCAAGAAAAAGTATTTTTATTTTAATACGTTTATTAAAATTAAAATTAAAACAAGAAGAAGAAATACTTAAAGTAACTATTGGTATAAATTTTTTTAAAATTCAAATAAAAAATTTTATTTTTATTACGAAAAATATTGATGGTCAATTTCCTTCTTATAAAGAAGTTATACCTAAATTATATACAAATCGCATTTTAATAAATAAAAATGAATTACGTTTAGCATTATTACGTAGTGCTATATTTTCAAAAGAAAAAAATAAAAGTATAGTTTTTAAAATTAAACATGAACAAAAAGAAATATATATAAATTCAATCAATTCAGATAAAGAAATTGTAAACGAATATATTTCAATAAATTATCATGGTAATAAAATAGAAATAGGTTTTAATGTAGATTATTTAATAGATGTATTAAATGTGATAAAAACCAATTATATATATATATCTTTCTATAATTCAAATAAGAGTATTTTAATAGAACCTATAATAACCAAAAATAATATAATTAATTTTAATAATGAATATAAATATAAATATATTGTAATGCCAATTATTATTTAATAAATATGTATAACTCATCTAATATAAAAATATTAAAAGGTTTAGATCCTGTTAAAACAAGACCAGGAATGTATATTGGTAATATAGATGATGGTACTGGTTTACATCATCTGTTTTTTGAAATTATTGATAACTCTATTGATGAATATTTAGCTGGTTATTGTAATAAAATTATTATTAATATTATTAATAACAAGATAATAACCATTGAAGATAATGGAAGAGGTATACCTATAGATACACATTCAGAAGGAATATCAGCTGCAGAAATCATTATGACTATATTACATGCAGGAGGTAAATTTGATAATCAATCTTATAAAATTTCTGGAGGATTACATGGTGTAGGTTTATCAGTAGTAAATGCTTTATCTTCATATATCAAATTATATATTTATAAAAATCAGAATATTTATAAACAACTATATTTAAATGGTATACCATTAAATCCATTAAAAGTTATTGGAAAAACAAAAAAAACAGGTACAAAAATAAGTTTTAAACCTTCAAAAAAAATTTTTATAAATACAAAATTTAATTACAATATTATATATAAAAGATTACAAGAATTATCTTTTTTAAATAAGAATTTAAAAATATTTTTAATAAAAAAAGAAAAAAAATTAGTATTGTTTAATAAAGGTGGAATCAAAGCATTTATAATGCTAATTAATAAAAATAAAAACACAATATGTCCTATATTTTATTTACATTCAAACAAAAATAATATTTTTATTGAAATAGCCATACAATGGAATAATTCTTATAAAGAAATATTAAAATGTTATACCAATAATATACCACAAAAGGATGGTGGAACTCATTTAATTGGATTTCGTACAGCATTAACCAAAACCATAAAAACGTATATTGAAAAGGAAAAAATAAAAAATAAATATCATATAAATAGTGATGATATAAAGGAAGGAATCACAGCAATAATAGCAATAAAAATGAAAAATCCAAAATTTTCTTCACAAACTAAAAATAAATTAATTTCATC
The DNA here is from genome assembly GCA_902713755.1 of Candidatus Portiera aleyrodidarum. GTDB lineage: Bacteria > Pseudomonadota > Gammaproteobacteria > Johnevansiales > Johnevansiaceae > Portiera > Portiera aleyrodidarum_C. The sequence continues at coordinate 245,592 of LR744089.1, forward strand.
AGAAATAAAAATAGCAGTAGAAAAAGAATTAAATAAAAAATTTTATCATTATTTATTAGAACATCCCAAAGAATCAAAAAACATTATAAATAAAATTATTAATTCTGCAAAAATAAGAGATTCTTCTCGTAAAGCAAGAGAAATAGCTAGAAAAAGAATTGCTTTAGATATTGCTAAATTACCAGGTAAATTAGCAGATTGTCAAGAAACCAATCCCGAAAAATCTGAATTATATATAGTAGAGGGCGATTCAGCTGGGGGTTCAGCTAAACAAGGTAGAGATAGACGTATACAAGCTATTTTAGCTTTAAAAGGGAAAATAATTAATGTAGAAAAATCAGGATTTGAAAAAATCATTTTATCAAATGAAATAGGCACTTTAATAACCGCATTAGGTTGTGGAATAGGAAAGAAAGAATTTAATATCAAAAAATTACGGTATCATACTATAATAATAATGACTGATGCAGATGTAGATGGTTCACATATAAGAACATTATTATTAACATTCTTCTTTAGATATATGCCCAAAATTATTGAAAAAGGTTATATATATATAGCACAACCACCGTTATTTAAAATTAAACATGAACAAAAAGAAATATATATAAAAAATGAAAAAGAATTAAATATGCATACCATCAAAATATGTTTAAAAGAAAAAACAATTTTAATTAATGAAAAAAAAATAAATATAAAAAAATTACTTTTTACTTATATAAATATTTATAATATTTCAAAAAAATTTAAAATAAGTGATTTAAAAAATTTAATTTTTTTAAATAAAATAGAAAAAAATTATTTTAATGATGTTTTTTATAAACATAATGAAAATAATTTTAATAAAAATTATTTAGTGTTAATAACATTAAAAAAACAAATAAATAAATTAAATAATTTTAATAATCAAATTAATTTATTATTAAATAATAAAATCTTTAAAACGTTTTATAAAATTTATGAGTTAATAGAATTTATTATAAATAATTTTTTATATAAAAATATTAATATACAAAGATATAAAGGTTTAGGAGAAATGAATCCTAATCAATTATGGGAAACTACAATGAACCCATTAAAACGAAGAATGTTCAAAATAAATATTCAAGACATTTGTAAAGCAAATTTAATTTTTAATATATTAATGGGGGATAACGTAAAACCTAGAAGAAAATTTATCCAAAACAATGCATTAATTGCTAATATTGACTATTGAACAGATTTAGGCCTATAGCTCAATAGGTTAGAGCAGAGGACTCATAATCCTTTGGTTGTAGGTTCGAGTCCTACTAGGCCTATAAAATCAGCTAATTTTATAAAAATATTATTTATATATAATAATATTAAAACATTATTTTTAGATACATTTAGATTTTTTTGAAAAATTTGTATATTTTTTATATACATGTTTATTTTATTATATAAAGTATTAAATACATAAAAAACATCTTTGTAATTACAATTACCTTTTTCTATTAATTTATTATAATTTTGTATAAAAAAAACTATTGAATTAAATAAATTATATTCTAGATTTTTTTTAAAATATCTAATATTAACTTGATGTATGATAACTAAATTATGGTTATATAATTTTTTATATTGTTTTATAAAATTAATTATTCTTTTATTTATTTCTATTATTTTAGATATAAAAATATTATTACTTAATAAATAATTCATTATATAACTACGTCTAAATAAATCATAAGGACAAAAACTTGTAGTTTGTATAGAACAATATATTTTTTTATTTATATGTAATTTGTATATTAAAAGTATTATTTTTTCTAATATAAATAATAAAACGTCATTTATGTTTAACATCTTATTATACTGATAAACAGAATAATTTATTAATAATAATAAATCTAAATTAGATTCATTAAAAATAATAATTTTTAATATTATATAAGCTAATCTTCTTGTAAATAAGATATCATTACTATTAATGGGTTTATAACCTATATAAAAAAAACCTAGTAAATCATCTATTTTATTTGATAACGATAAAGATATTCCTTCTTTTGTAAAAGGTAAAATATTAATATATTGATTTGGCAAATATTGTTGATAGATTGTTTTATATATTTCCTTTTTTTCTTTATTTATAAAAGAATAATAAGATCCAATAAATCCTTTAAATAAATTAAACTCTTTAACAAAATATGTAATAAAATCACATTTTGATAAATATCCAGCCCTAATAGCAATGTTAATATTTCCACCTATATATATAATGTATTTTTTTATATTGTTTATAATTCGACGAGTTTTATCAGCTAAAGTACCTAATTTATATTGAAATATTACTAATTCTAAATCTTTAAAACGTTCATATAATTTTCTTTTTAAATCATATAGTACCAAAAATAAAATATCATTAAAAAAATTATTAATATTCATTTCATTTAATAATATTAATTTTTGTTTATTTAAAGTATTTACATTAACAATAACAATATATTTATTTGTTATAATTTTTTTTTGATTAAATAAATGAAAACTTTTTTGTTTATATTTAATAATAAATATTATTATTTCCTTAGGTATTTTTTTAAATATTTTATTAAATTTTATAACAATCGCTATTGGCCATTCTACTAAATTAGTAATATTTATTAATATATTTTCATCTATATTTACTAATAAATTATGTTTATTAGTAATATATAAAATCATATTACGAATAATTTCAATTCTATAATTAAAATTAACAATTACATATCCAGGATATTTTAATTTAAATAAATATTCATTACTATTATTTATTTTTATATATTTATTATAATGTATAATATGACCATAAGATTTTCTATTTGAAATTACATTAAATAACTTGATTTTTATTATTTTATTATTAAATAATAAGATAAACCAATTTATAGGACGTATAAATTTATACGTATTTTTCCCCCATCTCATTTTTTTTAATCCTGAAATCTTTGTTAAAAATATTTTAATAGCAATTTGAAGTATATTTTTTATATACTTAATTATATTATAAATATATAATTCGTTTTTATATTTTATATTGTTAATTTGTATAGCGACACGTCTAGCTGTTGTAAAAATATTAATTGTTTTAAAATAAAAATTTTCTTTATTAAAGTTTTGTGTTAAAATTTTTATAAAATTATTGATAATAATTTCATTAGATTTTATAGGTAAATTTTCAAAACCAATTTCAATAAATAATATCATTTTTCTTCATAATTTTTTATATAGTTTTTTGCAATTTCACAAGCCATAGATCTTACGCGATATATATATATTTTTTTTTCTAAAAAATCTAAAAATTTACAAGAATCTAATAAATTTAAAATATGTGATGATTTTAATAATTTTTCATAAGCAGGTATTATTAAATTATTTTGTAATAAATGAAAACACGAAGTTTCATATTTCAAAAAAATTTTTAATAAATTTTTTTTATCTAAATAATTAAAATTATAAGTTGATTGTTCTTTTTCATTTTGTAAAAAAATATCACCATAAGTAATATCATTATTCCATTTAATATCATATATATTATCAATATTTTGTAAATGCATCGCTATTCTTTCGATTCCATAAGTAATTTCTCCTGTTATAGGATAACAATCTATACCTCCTATTTGTTGAAAATATGTAATTTGTGTAATTTCTATATTATTTAACCATACTTCCCAACCTAAACCCCATGCACCTAAACTAGGAGATTCCCAGTTATCTTCTATAAATTTAATATCATTTATTTTTAAATTTATACCTAAATATTGTAATGAATCTAAATAAATTTGTTGAAAATTTTTTGGTGAAGGTTTAAAAATTACTTGAAATTGATAATAATGTTGTAATCTATTGGTTTTATTTCCATATCTACCATCTTTAGGCCTTCTACAAGATTGTATATAACATGTTTTAACAATTTCTTTTTTTTTATTTATAGAATTAAAAAAAGTAAAAGGATGAAATGTAGCAGCGCCTATTTCTATATCTAAAGGTTGTAAAATTATACAACCAAATTTTGACCAAAATTTTTTTAAAATTAATATTAATTTTTCAATAGTATTAATATTTATTTTCATTATAATTGTTTGTTATAGATGTTTTATATACTATTATAATTGAATCATTTTTTTATAATAAAATCAATATTTAAGCGGTAAAATCTATTAATATGAAAAAATATATATTAGAAAATTATGTAAAAAAAATACTTAAATCAACAGTATATGAAATTGCTAAAGTAACACCTTTATCATTTACACCTTTACTTTCTAAATTTTTAAAAAATAATATTTTTATAAAACGTGAAGATTTACAACAAATATTTTCTTTTAAAATTAGAGGTGCTTATAATTGCATGAGAAATTTAGTAAAAAACAAAAAAATTCAATGTGTAATTACAGCTTCGGCTGGTAACCACGCACAAGGAGTTGCTTTAGCTGCTAAAAAATTAGGTATAAAATCAATTATTATTATGCCTAAAATTACACCTGAAATTAAAGTTTTATCTGTACAATCTATAGGTTCTGAAGTTGTAATAAAAGGTGATAATTTTAATTCATCTTTAAAATATGCATTAAATTTAGTTAAGAATTATGGTTATACTTATATACCTCCTTTTGATGATTCAGAAGTAATTGCAGGTCAAGGGACTTTAGCTATGGAAATTTTAAAACAATATAAAAATAAAATATATGCAATATTTGTTCCGGTTGGCGGTGGAGGTTTAATTGCAGGTATTACAGCATATATTAAATATTTACGTCCTAAAATAAAAATAATTGGTGTAGAACCAGAAGATTCTGCTTGTTTAAAAGAAGCAATCAAATATGGTTATCCAATTACATTAAATACTATAGATATGTTTGCTGAAGGAGTAGCAGTATCACGTATTGGAAACAAACCTTTTACATTACTAAAAAATATTATAGATGATATTATAACTGTTAATATAGATGAAATGTGTTGTGCTATAAAAGATATATTTGAAAATACAAGAGCTTTATCAGAAGTATCAGGAGCTTTATCTTTAGCTGGTTTAAAAAAATATATAATCAAACAAAACATTACAAATAAAAATTTAATTTGTATAAATACTGGAGCTAATATTAATTTTGACAAATTACAATATATAGCACATAGAACTGCTTTAGGAGAAAACAAAGAATTAATATTAGCTATTAAAATACCTGAATCGATAGGAAGTTTAAAAGTTTTATGTAATATAATTGGTAAAAATAAAATGTTTACTGAAGTAAATTATCGTTTTTTTAATAAAAAAAAAGCAAATATATTAATAGGTTTAAAAATAATTCCAGGAAAAGAAGATAAAAAAAATGTAATTAATAATATACGTAATGCTAATTTTTTAGTTAAAGATATGAGTTCTAATGAATTAATAAAATTACATATTCGTCATTTAATTGGAGGAAAATCAAATAAAAAGAATTATAAAGAAGAATTATATTGTTTTGAATTTCCAGAAAAAACAGGAGCATTAATAAAATTTTTAAATAGTTTACCTGAAATTTTTAATATTTCTTTATTTCATTATATAAATTATGGTTATGCATATGGTCGTGTATTAATAGCAATACAATTATATAAAAATAACATCCAACAAGTAGAAAAGAATTTAGATAAATTAGGTTATAGATATTGGAAAGAAAGTAATAATATTGCTTATAAATTGTTTGTAAAATAAAAATGGAGAAAATTTGAAAAATTTTTGTATTGAAAAAATTTTAAATGTTTTTCATTGGAATCATAAATTATTTAGTTTTTATACAACCAAAAATAAAAAGTTACGTTGTAATAATGGTCAATTTTTAATTATTGGTTTAAATATTAATAAATACTATAAGTTAATAATAAGAGCTTATTCAATAGTCACTCCTAATTATTCCAATCATATTGAATTTTTTTCAATAACAATAGAAAAAGGCAAGTTTACATCATTATTAAAAAATATAAAAATTGGTGATTATATATTAATAAGTAAAAAATCTACTGGAACATTAACACTTGATAATCTTAAAATTGGTAAAAGTTTATATCTTATAGCTACAGGAACAGGTTTAGCGCCATTTATAAGTTTAATCCAAGATCCAATTTTATATAAACGTTTTAACAAAATTATTTTAATACATGGAGTAAGTTATATAAATGAATTATCATATAAACATTTTATTAATAAAAAAATTATTTATAATGAATATATTAATAATAAAATAAAAAACAAGTTAATTTATTATCCAACAATTACTCGTGAAAATTATATAACTAAAGGTAGAATAACTGAACTTATTATTCAAGGAAAATTATTTAAAGATTTAAATTTACCTTATATTAATTTTAATTATGATAAGTTAATGTTATGCGGTAATAAAAATATGTTAAAAGAAATCTCAGAATATTTAACAAAATTAGGATTTAAAAATTCCATAATAAATAATCAAAATGATTTTGTTATTGAATATTCTTTTATAAATAAATAAAAGTTTTATGCAGATGCTTTTGTAAATTATTCAAAATAATATTAATCAATCAATAAGAAACAAAAAAAACACAAAAATGAATAATTTATTTCTTTTTTTTATAATTACAATAATATTTATATTAATAATAAGTATTATATCATATTTTTTAGGTGTTTATAGTTGGTCACCAAATAAAGAAATTCCTTTTGAATCAGGTATAATTTCTATTGATTCAATAAAAAAAATTAATTATTTTGCAAAATTTTATATTTTAGCAATATTATTTGTAATTTTTGATTTAGAAGTTATTTATTTATTTAGTTGGGCAATTGCAATTAGAGAAATAGGATGGCCAGGGTTCATAGGAATAGTAATATTTATATTTATATTATTAATCGGATTAATATATGATATATGTAATGATGTATTTGATTAAAATTGGAGACCAATATGAAATTATATTTAAAAGACAAAGTTGTTGAACAAATACGAAATAATATTTTTTTATGTAATATAAAAAATATTTCTAAGTTCTTAATTAATTGGGGACGTAAAAATTCTATATGGCCTTATAATTTTGGACTATCATGTTGTTATGTAGAAATGACCACTTCATTTACATCACCTCATGATATATCTAGATTTGGATCAGAAGTTATTAGGTCATCTCCTAGACAATCGGATTTAATGGTCATTGCTGGAACTTGTTTTATCAAGATGGTACCAGTAATACAACATTTATATGATCAAATGTTAGATCCAAAATGGGTTATATCAATGGGGTCTTGTGCCAATTCAGGTGGAATGTATGATAGTTATTCAGTTGTACAAGGAGTTGATAAATTTTTACCTGTAGATGTTTATATACCAGGATGTCCACCTAGACCTGAAGCTTTTTTACAAGGATTACAATTATTACAAAATTCAATGCATAAAGAAAAACGTCCTTTATCTTGGATAATCGGTGATCAAAATATTTATCGGTATGATATGCCTAATCAAAAACAAAAAAAATATATTAATCGTATTAAAATAAAAAAATTACAAAATAATGTTTAACAAAAAACAAGAACAATTTGTTTTAAAATTATTATATAAAAAATTTGGTAAAAAAAATATTTTATATTCACAAAAGACTTTTATGGGTATGCCTGTAATATGGGTAAATCCTTATAAATTATTTGATATAATAAAATTTTTACGGTATGGTAAGAAAGAATTTGATATGTTATATGATTTACATTGCATAGATGAACGTTTAAGAAATAACAGAAACAATTTACCAAATGCAGATTTTACAGTATTTTACCATTTATTATCATTTAAAAATAATTATGATTTAATAATAAAAGTAGCTTTAATAGAACCAAATTTATTATTACCATCAATTGTTAATATTTGGCCAAATGCTAATTGGTATGAACGTGAAGTATATGATATGTTTGGAATAAAATTTTATGGGCATCCTAATTTAAGAAGAATATTAATGCCTTTAAATTGGAAAGGATATCCATTACGGAAAGATTATCCATCACGGGCTACTGAAGTTAAAATTTTTAATATTGATAGATATAATCAATATAAAGAACAATATTCATTATGTTTTATTCCTGAAGAATGGGGTATTTCAAATAATAAAAATAATATGTTTTTAAATTTTGGTCCTAATCATCCTTCAGCTCACGGTGCTTTTAGAATAATATTACAAATTTATGGAGAAAAAATATTAAAATGTATACCCGATATTGGTTATCATCATCGTGGAGCAGAAAAAATGGGAGAAAGACAATCATGGCATAGTTATATACCTTATACTGATCGTATTGATTATACTGGTGGTGTAATAAATAATATCCCTTATATATTAGCAATTGAAAAAATCGCAAACATCAAAGTTACTGAACGAACCAAAATCATACGTATTATGATGATGGAAATTTTTAGAATAAATTCTCATATGTTATTTTTAGGTACTTTTTTACAAGATTTAGGCGCTATGAGTACAGTTTTTTTTACTTTTACAGATAGGCAAAAATGTTATGAAATAATAGAATCAATTACCGGTTTTCGTATGCATCCTGCTTGGTTTCGTATAGGAGGTTTAGCACACGATTTGCCAAAAGGATGGTATAAATTAATCAATAATTTTATTAAATGGATAAATCAAAGGCTTAAAGAATATAATAAAGCAATGATGAATAATTACATATTACGAAAACGTACTAAATTTATTGCTTCTTATAATACTCAAGAAGCATTTGATTGGGGAATTACTGGACCAAATTTAAGAGCTACTGGTTTTAATTTTGATGTAAGAAAAAATAGACCTTATTCAGGTTATGAAAATTTAGATTTTGATATACCAATTGGTAATAATGGAGATGTATTTGATAGAGCAAATATTAGAATTGAAGAAATGTATCAAAGTTTACGTATTATTAAACAATGTATAAATAATATCCCAGAAGGTAATATCAAAATTGAACATCCTTTAGTTACACCTCCTAATAGAAAAAATATGTTAAATAATATAGAAACATTAATTACACATTTTTTACAAATTTCTTGGGGACCGATATTAGAACCAAATGAAACTTTTCAAATGATAGAAGCTACTAAGGGACTTAATAGTTATTATTTAATATCTGATGGTAACACAACAAGTTATCGTACTCGTATTCGTACTCCTAGTTATCCTAACTTACAACATCTATCTACAATAATGCAAGGAGAATATATACCAGACATGATAGCACATATTGCAAGTATTGATTTTGTAATGGCCGATGTGGATAGGTAAAATTATGAATAATTGTTTAATAAAAAAAATAACAGTTTTAACTAAAGAAGAAAAAACAGAAATTATTATTGAAAAAAATAATTATGAAAATAGTAAAGCAGCTTCAATTGGTGCTTTAAAAATAATACAAAAATATAGAGGATGGGTATCAGATCATATTATTAATGAAATTGCAAATATAATAGGAATAACTCCAACTGAGTTAGATAGTATAGCCACATTTTATAATTTAATTTACAGAAAATCTGTAGGAAAAAATATAATTTTATTATGTGATAGTATTACGTGTTATATAAATGGTTATGAAATTATTTATAATAAATTAAAACATGAATTAGGAATAAGTATGGGAGAAACTACTAATGATAAACGTTTTACATTATTGCCAGTATGTTGCTTAGGTAATTGTGATAAATCACCAAATATGATGATAAATAATGATATTTATTATAATTTAATAAAAAAAAATATAACTAATATATTGGAGCTTTATAAATAATGATCAATAAACGCCTTACTTCTTTTGGTACAGCTAATTTAATAAAAAAATCAAAAGAAACTCATCCATTAACTTGGAGATTAAATAAAGAAGGTAATACAATTGGGTTAAATGAATATATACAAAAAGATGGATATCTGGCAGTAAAATATACTTTAAATAAATTAACTCCAGAAGAGGTAATAATAGAAATAAACAATTCTGGTTTAAAAGGTCGAGGAGGTGCTGGATTTATAACTGGAATAAAATGGAGTTTAACAAATGAACAAAGTTTGTTATTATGCAATGCTGATGAAATGGAACCTAATACTTATAAAGATAGATTATTATTAGAACAAGAACCTCATTTATTAATAGAAGGTATGATAATTGCAGCTTACGCAAATAATTCACACAAAGGGTATATCTTTATAAGAGGAGAATATATTGATGCAATAAATATTATTAATATTGCTATAAAAGAAGCTCGGAATAAAAATTTTTTAGGAAAAAATATTTTAAAGTCTGATTTTTCTTTTGATATATGTATACATTCAGGAGCTGGAAGATATATTTGTGGTGAAGAAACTGCATTAATTAATTCATTAGAAGGATATAGAGCAAATCCTAGAATAAAACCACCTTACCCTGGTCAAATAGGTGCGTGGGGTAAACCTACAGTAATAAATAATGTTGAAACATTATGTAATATTCCTTCTATTATAAATAATGGTATTAATTGGTATCATAATTTATGTTTACATGGATCAGAAGATCATGGTACTAAACTTATGGGTTGTTCAGGTAAAGTAAAAAATCCTGGATTGTGGGAATTACCAATGGGTATACAGGCTATGGAAATATTTGAAGATTATGCTGGAGGGATGATTAATGGTTATAAATTAAAAGCTTGGCAACCTGGTGGAGCTAGTACAGGAATTTTATTACCTAAACATTTAAAAGTACAAATGTGTTCAAACGGAATAATGAAATTAGGTAATAGAATTGGTACTGCTATTTTATTAGCTATTGATAATACTATTAATATAGTATCTTTATTAAAAAATATAGAAAAATTTTTTTATAGAGAGTCATGTGGTTGGTGCACTCCGTGTAGAGAAGGATTACCATGGATTGTTAAAATATTAAAAAATTTAGAAAATAATAAAGGTAAATATAAAGATATTGATATATTAATAGATTTAACAAGACAATTAACTAATGGAAAAACTTTTTGTGCTCTCGCACCTGGAGCCATAGAACCTTTAATTAGTGCAATAAAATATTTTCGTAATGATTTTGATAATTTAATGGTTTAATTATGACAATTATAAATGTAGATAATAAAGATTATGAAATAAAAAATAATTATAAAAACATATTAGAAATATGTTTATCTTTTGGTATTGATATACCTTATTTTTGTTGGCATCCAATATTAGGAAGTGTAGGGTCTTGTAGGCAATGTATAATTAAAAGATACAATAATAGAGATGATACAATAGGACATCTGATTATATCGTGCATGACAAAAGTAAAAAATTATGATTTTATATCTACAAAAGATAAAGAATCTTTAAATTGTCGTTCTAAAATAATTGAATTAATTATGATTAATCATCCTCATGATTGTCCTGTATGTGAAGAAGGTGGACAATGTCATCTTCAAGATATGACAGTTATGTTAAAACATAATAGTAGAAGATATAATTTTTATAAAAGAACTCATAAAAACCAATATTTAGGACCTTTTATAAATCATGAAATGAATAGATGTATTACTTGTTATCGTTGTATAAGATTTTATAAAGATTATGCGGGTGGTAAAGATTTAGGAGTTTTTGGTAGTAGTAATAATATATATTTTGGTAGACTTATGAATGGTAAATTAGAAAATGAATTTTCTGGAAATTTAATAGAAATATGTCCAACAGGTGTATTTACAGATAAACAATATTCTATGCATTATGCACGTAAATGGGATTTACAATATGCTCCAAGTATATGTAATGGATGTTCTTGTGGTTGTAATATTAATATAGGAGAACGTTATGGTAAAATTCGTAAAATAGAAAATCGTTATAATAGTAAAATTAATAATTATTTTTTATGTGATAGAGGACGTTTTGGTTATGGTTATATAAATAGTGTAAATCGTAATCGTATACCTTATATTAATAATAATCCTATTAAATCAATAGATTTAGCTATTGATTATAGTGCTGATATGTTAAACACAGCTAATAGAATTATTGGTATAGGATCACCAAGAGCTAGTATTGAAAGTAATTTTGCATTATGCACGTTAGTTGGAAAAAAAAATTTTTCTAATGGTATTGAAAAAAATGAATTAGAGTGTCTACAATTAATTTTAGATGTTTTATATAAAGGTGCTTTACCTTCTTCTTCAATAATTGATATTCAATATCATGATATCATAATTATCTTAGGTGAAGATATTACTCAAGTTTCAGCAAGAATTGCATTATCAGTACGGCAAGCTGCTAAAAGATGTTCTTTTAATATTGCAAAAAAATATAAAATTTCTGAATGGGATATTAATTCTGTTAATAATATTTCTAATGGATATAAAAATCCTATATATATTTTTACAACAAATAAAACAATATTAGATGATATAGCTTATGAAAAAATTATATGTACAAAAAAAGAAATTACAAAACTTGGATTTGCTATAGCTAGTTTTATAGATCATAAATCACCAAAAATAAATTTTAAATCATTTAATAATAAAAATAAAAAAATTTTATTAAAATTTTTAAATAACTTACGCTGTTCAAAAAGACCATTAATTATTAGTGGTTGTTCACTTAAATATTCTTTAATTTTAAAATCTGCTTATAATATATCTCGTGCATTTAAATTTTTAGAAAAAAAAGGTTCTATAATTTTAAATAGTAATGAATCTAATAGTATTGGAGTTACTATGTTAGGAGGTAAATCATTAAATTGGGCGATAAATAAACTAATTACAAATAAAGCAGATGCAGTAATAATATTAGAAAATAATATTTATCGTCGTATGAAATCATCTTCAGTTTATAATGCATTAAAAAATAAAAAAATTATTTTGATTGATTATCAAAGAAATATAACATTTGATAATGCTAATGTTATATTACCTGCAGCAACTATTGCAGAAGGTAATGGGACCTTAATCAATTACGAAGGTAGAGCACAAAGATTTTTTAAAGTTTATGAACCAAGTTATTATCGTACAGGAGATTTAACAAAAGAAAGTTGGAGATGGTTACATGCATTAAATATAGCAAAAAAAAATTGTAAGTTAGAATGGATACATTTAAACGATGTAATAAAGGTATGTTCTAAATATAATCCTATATTTAGGAATATATTAAAATTATCACAATTTAAAATAAAATTATCACGTTTACCTCACAGGTTTAGTGGACGTACAGCTCTTAATGCTAATATTCAAATACATGAAAAAAAAAGTCCTAAAGATATTGATTCAAAATTTACGTTTTCAACAGAAGGTTATAATTGTTCTGAAATAGCATTTGCTTGGTATCCTGGATGGAATTCGCCTCAAGCATGGAATAAATTTCAAAATGAAGTTGGTGGAAATTTATATGCAGGGAATCCTGGAATAATGTTAATAAATAATTGTAATAAGAAAAATGAATTAGCATATTATAATAATAATATAAAGTATGAAAAAAATAAAATTTGGCAAATTATACCAATATATCATTTAATAGGTAGTGAAGAACATAGTGTTTCTATAAAAAAGCCTTATATAATGATAAGTAAACATGATATAAATTTGCTAAAATTAATTCCAGGATCTAAAATTAAAGCAATTATTAATAACCTTGAATTAAATATTATAATTAAAAGCACTAATAATATGCGTAATGGTATTATAGGTTTACCGTGTGGTATTAAGGGGATACCAGTAGAAAGTTTTGGTATGTGTTTTAATTTTATAATAAAAAAATAATATTATGAATAATATAATAAAAACTATTATATTTATAGTTTTTATATTTATAAGTGGAGCTTTTATGAGTTTTATAGAACGTAGGGCTTTAGGTTTATGGCAAGATAGATATGGTCCTAATAGAGTAGGATATTTTGGAATATTACAATTTATAGCTGATGTTATTAAAATTATATTTAAAGAAGATTGGATTCCACCATTTTCAGATAATAAATTATTTTTTTTATCACCTATTATATCTTTAATGACAATAATTTTGTCTTTTATTATATTACCAATTAATAATGAAACTGATTTAAATAATGTTGGAATATTATTTTTTTTAGCTATGGCTGGTATTAATGTATATTCGATTCTGTTTGCTGGATATTCAAGTTGTAATAAATATGCTCTAATAGGGGCTATTAGAGCTTCAGCTCAATCAATTTCTTACGAAGTATTTATAGGTCTTTCTTTAATGGGTATAGTTTCTATGTCAGGATCATTTAATATAATAAATATTATTGAATATCAAAATTATCATTTATGGTTTTTAATATCTCAAATAATAGGATTTATTACTTTTTTTATTTCTGGAATAGCTGTAACACATAGACATCCTTTTGATCAACCAGAATCAGAACAAGAATTAGCTGATGGTTATCATATAGAATTTTCAGGAATGAAATGGGGCATGTTTTTTATTAGCGAATATGTTAATATTATTTTTATTTCTATTTTAATTGTAAATTTATTTTTTGGTGGGTATATTGGCTCAAGTCTACATTTAGTATTTTTGTTTATTATTAAAATATTAGTTTTTATTATATTATTTATTATAATTCGTGCTTCTATACCAAGACCAAAATATTATCAAGTAATGAAATTTGGTTGGAAATATTGTTTACCTTTAAATTTAATAAATTTACTAGTAACAGGTAGTATAATATTATATTATAATACATAATACATAATACATAATACATAATACATATGATAAGAAAATTAATAAATTCAATATTTAGTATTTTTCGTACTATTTATATAATATTTTTACATTCATTTAAAAAAAGAGTAACATTACAATATCCAGAAGAATCTGTATATTTATCACCACGTTATAGAGGTCGTATTGTATTAACTAGAGATAATAAAGGTAAAGAACGGTGTGTTGCTTGTAATCTTTGTGCTGTAGTATGTCCTGTTGATTGCATATGTTTACAAAAAGGTGAACGTAAAGATGGAAGTTGGTATCCTTTATTTTTTAGAATTAATTTTTCACGTTGTATTTTTTGTGGATTATGTGAAGAAGCTTGTCCAACTTCAGCAATTCAATTAACACCGGATTTTGAGTTAGGAGAATATAAACGTAAAGATTTAGTTTTTGAAAAAGAAGATTTATTAATTTCTGGTACAGGAAAAGATCATTGTTTTAATTTTTATGAAATTACAGGAATATCTATTAGTGGTAAAGGTAAAGGATTTGGTAAAAAAGAAAAAAAACCAATTAATGTAAAATCATTATTACCATAAAAAAAGGTTGATTTGTGTTATTTTATATTTCAGCAACAATTGCAATATTTTCCACATTAAACGTTATTATTAGTAAAAATATTATACATGCTTTATTAAATTTTATTATATCATTGATTTCAATATCCATGATATTTTTTTTAATTGGAGCAAATTTTGCTGGAGTGTTAGAAATTATAATTTATGCTGGTGCAATAATGGTATTATTTGTATTTGTTGTAATGATGTTACTTAATCCTATTAATAATAATTTAAGTTTTATTAAATTAAAAATTTGGATAATTCCATCTATTATGACAATAACTTTATTAGGTTTATTATTAATAACTATTATGAAATATGGTTTAAATAATCGTAATATATTATTAGTTAGTAATTTACCACATACTCCACATCCTTTAAGTGTTTTATTATTTACCACTTATTTAATTACTGTAGAAATATCAGCTATAATATTATTAACAGCTTTAATTGTTGCTTCTTATTTAGGACGTAAATAATGATTTTAATTCCAATAGATCATGTTTTAATATTATCTTTTATTTTATTTGTAATAGGTATATTAGGAATATTAATTCGTCGTAATATAATTTTTATATTTATTTGTTTAGAAATAATGTTAAATTCTGCAGCTTTTGTATTTGTTATATCTGGAGAATTTTGGGGGCAACCAGATGGTCAAATTATGTTTATTTTAATTATGACTTTAGCTGCAGCTGAAATAAGTATTGGGTTAGCTTTATTAATTCAATTACAAAAATATTTTAAAAGTTTTGATATAGATATAATCAGTAGGTTAAAAGGATGAATAATATATTAGTTTTTATTTGTTTATTTCCTTTAATTAGTACAATATTACTAGCTATCTTTAGATATATGTCAATAATATTAGTACTTATTATTGGTATTGGATCAATAGGATTATCTACAATATTTACAATATTAATAGCAATTAATTATTATTTAAAACCTAATCCTTTTTTAGAACATATATATAATTGGATTAGTATATATGATTTAAAAATTAATTTTAATTTTTATATTGATGGTTTATCAATAATTATGATTTGTATAGTAAATGGAATAGGATTATTAATTCATTTATTTTCTACTTGGTATATGTATGAAAATTTAAAATATAATAAAGATTATTTATTGTCTAGATTTTTTATGTATATGAATTTATTTATGTTTAATATGTTGATATTAATATTAGGAGATAATTTAATATTATTATTGTTAGGGTGGGAAGGTGTAGGATTATGTTCATATTTATTAATTAGTTATTATTATCGTGTCAATAATAATGTTATTTCTGGGTTTAAAGCTTTTATTACTACAAGAATAGGAGATTTATTTTTTGCAATAGGCATATTTTTAATATGGAATCAATTTAATACTTTAGATATTCAAAAAATTTTAAATAAAGTATCTATAGTAAATAATAGTAATTATTTTATATATGAAATTATTGCTTTTATGTTTATGCTTGGAGCAATAAGTAAATCAGCACAAATACCCTTACATCATTGGTTAATTGATGCTATGGTAGGACCTACTCCCGTTTCAGCATTAATTCATGCAGCAACTATGATAACATCAGGGGTATATTTAATAATTAGAACACATATATTATTTGAAATAGCACCAATAACCATTAATACAATTGGTATTATTGGAACAATTACTTTATTATTAGCAGGTATATCTGCGTTAACTCAAAACAATATTAAACGTATTTTGGCTTGTTCAACACTGAGTCAAGTAGGTTATATGTTTGTAGCTATAGGAATTAAATCGTGGGATGCCGCTATCTTTCATATTATGATACATGCTTTTTTTAAAGCTTTATTATTTATATCAGCTGGTTCTTTAATAATCAGTTGTAAACATGAACAAAATATTTTTAAAATTAGATCAATATTCTTATCTTTATCTAAAAAGATAAGAATAAAATATTATTTTTGTTTTATTATAGGTGGTTCAGCTTTATCAGCATTACCACTTATTACAGCTGGTTTTTATTCTAAAGAAACAATTATTTTGTTATCTTTTATTAGTGGTAATAAAATCTTTTGGATATTAGGTTTATTTGGTGCGTTTATAACATCTATTTATACATTTCGTACTATATTTATTATATTTAATAAAAATATTAATAAGTTTATTATTTATTTTAATAACCAAAAAAAATTAATATATAATTTATCACATAATTTACCTTTATTAATATTATTAATATTATCTACTTATTTAGGTTCTTTAATAAAAATACCTATGCAAAATGAATTAAAAATGTATAATATATTTAATATAGAAATTATATTTAATATAATTTCTTCAATAATTGTCATTTTTGGTATTAGTATAGCCGCTAAAATATTTTTATTTTCTAATATTTATTATATTGATATAATTGAATTTATTTTAGGAAAATTAGTTCGAAATATAATATATAATATTGGAGGGTTTGATTGGTTATATATTAATTTATTAATTAAACCTTATTTATATTTAGTTAGGATAAATAAATTTGATTGTATTAATTTAATAATTAATAATATTATTAAATTAATTTTATTTTTTAATACTGTAATGATAAAACTACATAATGGTAAATTAAGTTTTTATTTAACAATATTTATTGTTGGTATTATTATTATTATAACTACATTATTAATGAGTAATATATTATGATATTGTTATGGTTTTTATTAATACCTTTTATCGGTGGATTATTATCTTTAAGTTTGGAAAAAATAAATATAAAATATACACGTATTTCAGCTCTTATTACTATGATAATACTGTTATTTTTATCAATATATTTATATTATTTAAATATAAATACAAACAATATATGGATAGTAAAATACCGGACAATATGGATTGATAGATTTGGTATTTATATTAATTTAGCATTAGATGGTATATCTTTAATTATGGTATTATTAACTGTAGTTTTAGGTTTGTTATCAGTAATTTGTTCTTTTAAAGAAATTAATAAATGTATTGGATTATTTTATTTTAATTTATTATGGATTATAGGTTCAATTATTGGTGTTTTTCTTGCAATGGATCTTTTTTTATTTTTATTTTTTTGGGAAATAATGATATTTCCAATGTATTTTATAATATATATGTGGGGAAATGCATATAAAGAAAAAATAGCTATTAAATTTTTTATTTATACTCAAATTTCAGGGTTAATATTATTAATAACAATATTAACTTTAGTAGTTAGTAACTATTATGTAACTGGAAAAGTTATTTTTGATTATCAATCATTAGTAAATACTCCAATAGGAGATAAATTAGGATTTATATTAATGTTAGGTTTTTTTATTTCTTTCGCAATAAAATTACCAATAATACCAATGCATAATTGGTTACCAGATGTTATGGCTAAAACTCCTAAATATGGTAGTTTAGATTTAATAGGTATATTGATAAAAACAGCAGCTTATGGATTATTAAGATTTAATTTATGTTTATTTCCTAAACAATCACTTTTATTTGCACCTTATGCGATGATACTTGGTATTATTAGTATATATTATGGTGCAATTTTGGCTTTATCTCAAATAAATATTAAAAGATTAATGGCTTATTCTAGTATATCACATATGGGATATTTATTAATAGCTATTTTTTCAAGTAATATTTTATCATTACAAGGAGCTATTATGTTTGTGATATCAAATACATTATCTTCTGCAGGATTAATAATAATTAGTGGATTACTTTATGAACGATTAAATACATTTGATATACGTTTTATGGGAGGATTGTTTGGTAAATTAGGAGCAATTCCAGGTTTTGCATTATCATTAACAATAGCGTCATTAGGAATACCAGGAACAGGAAATTTTATAGGTGAATTTTTAATTTTATTAGGTAATTTTAAATTATATCCAATAATAACTATATGTTCTAGTTTAGGTTTAATATTAACAGCTATATATTCATTAAACTTAATACATAAAGTATATTATGGAAAAACAAAAAATAAAAATATAAAAAATATATTTTTAACTTTAAGTGAAGTAAATATATTAAGTATAATATTATTATTAATATTTATTATTGGTTTTTATCCACAAATAATATTTGATATATCAATTAAATCTATAACAAAAATCGCACAAACAACAATGTTTTTTTATTAAAAAATGATTAATAATTTACAAATAGTACCTATTATTTTTTTATTTATAACATTAATAATATTAATTATTAATATATCATTTTATCGTAATAATTTTATTATATTTATAATTACTATTATAGGATTATTAATATCATTATTATCTATTTTATGGATTAAACCTACTTTAATTTATCCATTAATAATAATAGATAATTATTCATTATATTATACTTTTTTAATTTTAATATCAGCTTTATATTGTTCGATTTTTTATTATACATATTTAAATAAAACTGAAGAATTTTATATGTTAGTAATATGTTCAACTATTGGAGCTATATTATTAGTTTTTAGCATGCATATGGCTACTTTATTTATTGGATTAGAATTAATGTCTATAGCTTTATATGGTTTAATAGTTTATTTACGTAATGATTTAAAAGCTTTGGAATCAGGAATAAAATATATGGTACTTTCTTCTATGGCATCTTGTTTTTTATTATTTGGTATGGCTTTATTATATTTTTATTATGGAAATTTAACGTTTACTAATTATTATTTTATAATTGATAATAATATTGCAATCTGGACAATAATAGGAATTGTATTAATAATAATTAGTTTAGGATTTAAATTATCTATTATACCTTTTCATATGTATACCCCAGATATTTATGAAGGATCAATAGCCCCAATTACAGCTTTTATAGCTACTGTTAGTAAAATTTCAGTATTTGTAGCATTAATACGTTTGTTATTGATATTACCCAAGTTAAATAAATTTTTGAATAGTGTAATCACTATAATTTCTATTATTACAATAATATTTGGTAATATTTTAGCACTTAAACAAAATAATTTTAAACGTATATTAGGTTATTCATCAATAGCTAATTTTGGTTATTTACTTACAGTAATCATTGCGATGCAAATGCATCATAGTAAATTTATACTTGAAACAATAAATATTTACTTATTAACTTATACTTTAACAACTTTAGGTATATTTGGTATTATAAGTATAATAAATAATGAAAATGAAAAGTTATCTTATTATAAAGGTTTATTTTGGATTAAACCAGATTTAACTATTATATTAACTATAATGTTATTATCTTTAGCAGGTATTCCTATAACAGCTGGTTTTATAGGTAAATTTTATATATTTTTAACTGCAATAAATTATCAATTATGGTTTATACTTATATCTATAAGTTTAGGTAATTTTATAGGAATTTATTATTATTTAAGAATAATTTCATATTTATATATGAATATAAATAAGAAAAAAATTATTTATAATAAAAAATCTTTTGTTTATTATTTTGTTATATCTTTATCAATAATAATATTATTATTTGGAATTTTTCCACAAAGGTTAATATCTTTAATAAGAATAATTAGTTAAATTTAAATATATACTACCATCAAATACTTGTTTAACATATCCACTCATATATAAAGGATTAGATAATCCTCCTAACCAATTAATTTTTAACTTACCTCCAGTTAATATTACTTTAATACTTTTGTTTCTATTTAAATACCCAAGTTTTATACCCATTGATACAGCTGCACAAGCCCCTGTTCCACAAGCCTTTGTTTCTCCTCCTACCCCTCTTTCAAATACACGTAATTTTATTAAAGAAGGAGTTATTATTTGCATAAAACCAACATTTGTTTTTTCTGTAATAAATAAATTATTCTCAATAAAATTTCCTAATATATTTATAGGTATTGTATTTATATTAGATATTATTAATATTGCATGTGGGTTACCAATACTTACTATAAATAAATTCAGTACTTTAAATTTAGATATATTCGTTTTTATTTTTTTAAAACCTTTAAATAAAGGTGTTCCCATATTTACACTAATTAAATTATTATTATTAATATATAAAATTAAATGTCCTCCATAAGTTTCTACATGTATTATTTTTTTTTTTGTTAATCTTTTTTCAAATAAAAATTTAGCTAAGCATCTTGCACCATTACCACAATTTTCTACTTCAATACCATTTGCATTAAATATTCTATAAAAAAAATCAAATTTCTGATTATTATGTTTTTCAACTAAAAGTAATTGATCAAAACCAACTCCTAAATTTCTATTTGATAAATAGTTTATCAATTTTTTATTTAATAAAAAATATTGATTAATAAAATCAATTATCATAAAATCATTTCCTAAACCTTGCAATTTACTAAAATAAATTAACATATTCTTTTTTCCAAAGTGATTTTAAAGAATCAGATTCTCTGATTACAAAAATTTGATTTTTATCAACAAGTAATTCAGAAGGTCTTTTTCTAGTATTATAATTAGAAGACATAACAAATCCATAAGCTCCAACTGACTGTATTACTAATAAATCATTTTGTGATAATTTATTTAAATATCTTTTTTTTCCTAAAAAATCACTAGATTCACATATTGGACCTACAATATCATAAAATAAATTTTTATAATATTTTACTTTATTAATATCTACAACATCAATGTTATGCCAAGCATTATAAAAAGCAGGACGAATAAAATCATTCATACCTGCATCTACAATAGCGAAATTTTTTATTTTTGTTTTTTTTATAATTTCAACTCTAGTTAATAATACACCAGTATTAGCTAATATTGATCTACCTGGTTCTAATATTATTTCAATATTATGAATATTAGCTAATATTCTTTCACATAAAGTTGTAAAATATTTTTTTATTAAAAATTGATATAAATTTATTTTTTTATAATTTACTCCTAAACCTCCACCTATATCTAATATATTAAGTTTAATTTTTTTTTTATATAATTTTTTTATTAAGAAAATTATATTATCTAAAGCTTCTATAAATGGATTTATGTTTAATATTTGTGAACCAATATGAAAATCTATACCTATAATTTTTATATTTGTTAATGAATTAGCATAAACATATGCTTCTTCGGCTTTATCTATAGAAATACCAAATTTATTGCTTTTTAATCCAGTAGAAATATATGGATGTGTTTTAGCATCAACATTAGGATTAATACGTATTGATATATTTGCTTTATTTTTTAATCTTATAGCAATTGAATTTATTCTATCCATCTCTTGAAAAGATTCAACATTAAAACATTTTATTCCTACTTTTAACGCTCTTTTTATTTCTTGTTTTTTTTTAGCTACTCCAGAATAAACTATTTTTTTAGGATCACCTCCAGCAATTAATACTTTTTCTAATTCACCAATAGAAACAATATCAAATCCAGATCCAAGTTTTGATAAAATATTAATAATAGCAATATTAGAATTAGCTTTAAGTGCATAACAAATAATATTTGGATGATTTATCAAAGATAATTGATATTTATAATAATTAAAATATTTTATTATTTCTTTTTTAGAATAAACATAACAAGGTGTACCAAATTTGTTTGCTATTTTCAAACAACTAATATTTTCTATAAAAAGAATACCTTTATATCTTTTAAATGTCATTTTATTATCCTAATAAAATTTTAAGATATTTTTTAGCACGTAGTGCCGCCGATCTTACTTGATTAGGAGCTGTACCACCAATATGATTACGTGTATTAATAGAACCTTCTAACGTTAATACTTCTAAAATTTCTTCATCAATTTTATTATAAAATTCACGTAATTTTTCAATATATATTTCATTAAAATTTTTTTTGTTTATTATTCCATAATAAACTACTTTTCCAACTATAGAATGAGCATCACGAAAAGGAACACCACGTTTTACTAAATAATCAGCAAAATCTGTTGCTGTAGAATAATTACCTAAAGCTGATAAATACATTTTTTGTGGTTTAATTTTTAAATATTTAATAATATTAATAAAATTATCTATACAATTTATTACTGTTTCAGTAGTATCAAATAAAGGTTCTTTATCTTCTTGATTATCTTTATTATAGGCTAATGGTTGTGATTTCATTAAAACTAATAAATTTAATAAATTTCCATATATACGACCTGTTTTACCTCTAATTAATTCAGGAATATCTGGATTTTTTTTTTGAGGCATAATTGAAGAACCAGTGCATAAACAATCTGGTAATTCTATAAAATCAAAATGTAAACTTGTCCATAATATTAATTCTTCACACATTCTAGATAAATGCATTAATAAAATACTAGAAAATGATGTAAATTCAATTGCAAAATCTCTATCACTTACAGCATCTAAAGAATTTTCGGTTATATGATCAAAACCTAATAAGTCTTTAATTATATTACGATTAATAGGATATGTAGTTCCAGCTAAAGCTGCTGATCCTAAAGGCAATATATTAATTCTTTTACGACATTCTAAAATACGTAAATGATCTCTAGATATCATTTCATGCCAAGCTAATACATGATGTCCAAAAGTAATAGGTTGTGCTATTTGTAAGTGTGTATATCCTGGCATTATAGTATCAGATTCACTTATAGCTAAGTTTATTAAAATTTTTCTTAATTTAGTTAGTTTTAATTTAATTTTATCTATTTTTTCTCTTAAATAAAGACGTATATCTGTGGATATTTGATCATTACGTGATCTGCCTGTATGCAGTTTTTTGCCAATATTTCCTATTTTGTTGATTAAATTTACTTCGATATTCATATGTATATCTTCAAGTTTAATAAACCAATTTATTTTTTCATTATTAATATCTTTTTCAATATTTTTTAATCCATTAATTATTAATTTACTTTCTTTTAAAGTTAACAATCCTACAATTTCTAACATTTTTGCATGTGCTATAGATACTTTAATATCATGCGAATAAAGACGATAATCAAAATTTATTGAAGCAGTAAATTTTTCTACTAATTTATCAGTAGATTTTTTAAATCGTCCACTCCATGGTTTTTTAAAGTTTTTCATTTTTTTCCTTTTTTTTTTTGATATTATAATATTAACCGGAGTAGCTCAATTGGTAGAGCAACGCATTCGTAATGCGAAGGTAATAGGTTCAATTCCTATCTCCGGTATATTAATTTTATATTAATTTTATATTAATTTTTCATTTTTCAATTCACTTTTTAAATATGCATAATACATAGGAGCTGCGATTAAACCTGAAAAACCAAATGCAGCATCAAAAAATAACATAGCAAATAATAATTCCCATGTATGAGAATTAATACGCCTACCTATAATACGAGCATTTAAAAAATATTCTAATTTATGAATAGCTATTAAATAAGTAAGTATTATAACAGCAGTCCATATTGATACGGAAAGTGATACAATAAAAATTAATATATTCGAAATAAGATTACCTATTAATGGTATTAACCCCATTATAAATGTAATAAGTATTAACGTTTTCGTTAAAGGTATATATACATTAAATAAAGGCACACATAATAATAAAAAAATAGCACTTAATATTGTATTAACTAAAGATATTTTAAGTTGTGCAAAAACAACATTATGAAAAGCGTTACTTAATATAATAGATCTTTGTAATAAAGCATTAGTAAAAGGAGTAAGTGATTTTATATCAGGTAAATTTTGTAAAGCGATAATCGCTCCTAAAATCATACCTGCTAATAATGTAAAAAAAATATGTATAGCGCCTCTACCAAAAATTTGAAGTTCGTTTATATGCATATATATAAATTCATTTATAATTTGACGAAATTCATCTGCACTTTCTGGTAAATAAATTACAATACAATGAGGTAATTGATGTCTAGCTTTATCAAAAATTAACATAAATTTTTGAAGAAATTTATCAGGTGTTTTAATTTCATGTAATATTAAACTAATAACTGTAAAAAAAAATATACTTAAAATAGTAACTATACTAGTTCCTAATAAAACTACTGAAATAAATCTTGCTTTATTTACTGGGATTAATTTTTGTAATAAAGGTGTAATTGCATTAACTAATTCAAATACTAATAAACCAGATAATAAACATGGTAAAAGATGCAAAGGAAATATTAATAACAAACCCATAAAAAAAATTAACAAACTTATAATAGTATTTTTACTAATTTTAAACATATAAATATTCCTTTAAAATAAAGAGGGTAATTTTTTATTACAACGAGAAACTAAAATATCTCTATATTTTTTAGGTTCTTTAGGTATTAAATTATGAGCAACAGGAAAAATATTTATTACTAATAAACGAGAAATCCAATATCTTAGAGCTGTTAATCGTAACATTTTGGGCCAAATATCTAATTCTTTTTTTGTAAAAGGACGTTCAATAATATAATTATTTAATATTGCTTTATATTTATATTCTATAATATTACCATATTTATCACTACACCAATCATTTATTAAAATTGCTAAATCAAAAATTAAATCTCCTGTACATGCGTTATAAAAATCTATTAAACCACAAAGATTGTTACCATAAAATAATGTATTATCTCTAAATAAATCACCATGCAAAATACCTTGTGGTAATTGTTTTTCTTTTACTAAATGTTTTAATAAATATATTTGATTAAACATTAAATTTTGATCTTTTTTATTTAAAAAAGATATAACTTTATAATAATTTAAAAGAATCCAATTAATATCTCTTAAATTTTGTTTTTTTAATTTAAAGTTTTTAGATATTGAATGTAATCTACCTAATGTTTTACCAATTATAGAACATTGTTCTATATTAGGTGTTATAGGATGTATACCATATAATTTAGGAAACAATAAAGCATTTTTACCAGATAATTTTTTTATTATTATATTATTTTTATCATTTAAAGGTAATGCTACTGGCAAACAATGTGAATAAAGAAATTTTAATAAATCTATAAAAAAAGTTAAATCATTATATTCACATTGTTCAAATAATGTTAATACAAATTTTTTATTTTCTGTATTAATAAAAAAAGTAGAATTTTCTGTACCTTGATTTACTTCTTTAAATTTTATTAATTTTTTTATATTAAAACTTTTTAAAAATAAACTTAATTGTTTTTTTTTTATTTTAGTAAATACAGCCATATTTATTTTAATATATATTTAATAGTTTCAATTAAATAATTCATTTGTTGTATAGTACCTATAGATATACGTATATAATTATTCATATTATTAAAATACCTTATTAGGATACCATGTTTGCGTAATTTATCAAACATTTCTTTTGCTGATATATTAATTGGTTTAACTAAAATAAAATTAGCTTTAGAAGGTAAAACGGTAAAACCAAAATTTGTTAATTGGTTTGATAATTTATCACGTATATAAATAATATAATTACAATTTTTTTTTAAATATTTAATATCTTTAATAGCTTCAATAGCTATTAATTCACTAATAATATCAATAGGATATGAATTAAATGAATTTTTTACTTTTTCTAATCCTTTTATTAAATAAGTAGATCCTATTGCAAAACCAATTCTTATCCCAGCTAAGCTATAAGCTTTTGATAAAGTATTTACAATTAATAAATTTTTATATTTTTTTATCAGTGGTATAGCACTTTCAGAACCAAAATTAATATATGCTTCATCAATTAAAACTACATACTCCTTATGTATATCAAGAAAATTAGTAATATCTATATAAGATATTGCATGACCTGTGGGTGTATTAGGATTAGCAAATATTATACCGCCATTAGGTATATTCATTTTATTTAAATTTATTTCAAAATTTGTTTTTAATGGTATTGTTTTATATTTAATATTATACAGTTTACAATAAACTGGATAAAAACTATAAGTTATAGTTGGCATTATAACTGGTAATTTTTGACAAAAAAAAGTCATAAAAGCTAAAGCTAATACTTCATCTGAACCATTACCAATAAAAATTTGTTCATATTTAATATTATATATTTTTGCAATAGTTTTTCTAAGATTAATAGTTGTAGGATCAGGATAAAGTCTTAAATAATAATAATTAAAATTTTTTAATAAATTATTTATTTTAGGAGTAGGAGGATAAGGATTTTCATTTGTATTTAATTTTATCATTTTTTTATATGGTTGTTCGCCTGGTATATATGGATTTAATTTATTAAGTTTATAACTCATTCTCATTTTATATTACCTTAACCTTAACATCTAACAGAAATTCCTTTTTTTGCCATATAATTTTTAGCTTGATCAATTGTATATTCGCCAAAATGAAATATACTAGCTGCTAAAACAGCGTCTGCTTTGCCTTTTTTTATACCATCTACAAAATGATTTAAATTACCAACTCCTCCTGAAGCAATAATTGGTACTTTTACTCTTTTACTAATATTTTTAATAAGATTAATATCAAAGCCACTTTTAGTTCCATCTCTATCAATGCTAGTTATTAATAATTCACCTGCTCCATATTTTACCATTTTACAAGCCCAATCAATTGCACTAATACCACTAGATTTTCTTCCTCCATAAGTTAATATTTCCCAATATTCTTTTATATTTTTTTTTCTTTTAGCATCTATAGCTACTACTATACATTGACTGCCAAATTTCTCAGATGCTTCACGTACTATATTAGGATTTAATACAGCAGCAGTATTTATTGAAACTTTATCGGCGCCTGCATTAAGTAAATCTCTAATATTATTACAATTTTTTATTCCCCCACCTACTGTTAAAGGTATAAAAATTTCCTTTGCTATTTTATTAACTACTTCTATAGTATTATTTTTACCACTATAACTTGCTTTAATATCTAATAATGCAATTTCATCTGCATTTTGTTCGTTATAAAATTTTGCAACTTCTAAAGGATCACCTGCATAACGAATATTTTCAAAATTTATACCTTTTACTACTTTTCCACAATCAATATCTAAGCAAGGAATAATACGTTTAGATAAACTCATATAAAAACCTAAAATTTAATTTTTAATAATTACTTGTGCTTTATATAAATCTATTTTGCCTTCATAAAAAGCACGACCTATAATAGTACCTAATATATATGTTTTTAAATAAATTATATCAAAAATATTATTTAATCCTCCTGAAGCAATAATTGGTATATTAACTATATTAGCTAATTTTATTGTATTTTTAATATTTAATCCTTGCATCATACCATCTCTAGAAATATCAGTATATATTATTGAACTGATACCACAATTAGAAAATTTTTTTGCTAAATCGATAGATTTAATATTTGATATTTTTTTCCAACCTTTAATAGCAACATATCCATTATATGAATCTATACTTAAAATAATATGTTTACCAAATTGTTTACATATATTATATATTATCTTTGGTTTTTTTATTGCTAAAGTACCTATAATTACATATTTTATACCTATATCTAAATATTTTTTTATTGTATCACTATTTCTAATACCCCCACCTATTTGTATAATTAAATTAGGATAAGTTTTTATAATTTTGTTTATAATATAAATATTTACTGGTTCTCCTAAAACAGCACCATTTAAATCTATTATATGTAATCTTTTTATACCTACTTTTACAAATTTTTTTATAATATTTAAAGGATTACCATAATCTGTGGCCTTATACATACGTCCTTGTTTTAATCTAACACATTTACAATCTTTTAAATCTATAGCAGGTATTATTAACATTTGAATATCTCTTTTTAAGGTAACCAATTAATGAAATTTTTTAAAAATTTAAGTCCTACAAATGAACTTTTTTCAGGATGAAATTGAACAGTTATTACTGAATTATAACCAGTAATAACATTAGCACGTTTCCCACCATATTCAGTAATACCAAAAATATTATTTTTTGATTTTACATAATAACTATGTACAAAATAAAATCTTGATCCACTTTTTATTCCATTCCAAATAGGATGTTCCTTATATTTATATACAACATTCCATCCTATATGTGGTATTTTAAAATTTTTATTATTATATTTTTTTACCACACCTTTCATATAATTCATACAAAATACACTATTATTTTCTTCACTCGATTCCATTAATAGATGTTGACCAATACAAATACCTAATACTGGTTTATTTTTTATATATATTAAATCTTTTATTAACCAATATAATTCTTTTTTTTTAAGTTCCTTTATACAATCCTTTATAGCACCTTGACCAGGTAATATAATCCGATTAGAATTTTTTATTTTTTTAGCATTATTACTAATAACAACATTTTCATTAGTAACTTTTTTTATAGCATTTGCTACTGAATATAAATTACCAATACCATAATCAATAATTATTATTGCCATAATATTTTTTTTATAATATACCTTTAGTAGAATATAATTTATTTTTTATACGTTTATCTAATGATATTGCCATACGTATAGCAACACCAAAAGCTTTAAATATACTTTCAATTTGATGATGTGAATTAAATCCTTTTAAATTATCAACATGTAATGTACTATTTGAATTATTAACCCAACCTTGGAAAAATTCTCTAAAAAGATCAAACTTACCTAAATTAGTCATATGTAATGATGGCCTACCAGAAAAATCAATAACTACACGTGATAAAGATTCATCCATAGGTATATAAGCAAAACCATACCTTTTTATTCCAATTTTATTTCCTAAAGCTTTTTTAAAAGCTTTACCCATAGCTATACCTATATCTTCTATAGTATGATGATTATCAATATGTGAATATACTTTTGTTTTTATAGTAATATCTATTTGTCCATTATTAGTTAATTGATCAATCATATGTTCTAATAATTCAATCCCACAATCAATATTTAATTTACCTTGACCATCTAAATTTATATAAACCCTAATTTTAGTTTCATTTGTTTCTCTATATATACTAGCAGTACGATATTTTTTTTTATTATAAAAAGACATAATAATTCCTATTATTGTATATAAATTTATTATAATATTTATTATAGGCTAGATAGCTCAGTTGGTAGAGCAGAGGACTGAAAATCCTTGTGTCGGTGGTTCAATTCCGCCTCTAGCCAATACCAATATGGGGTATAGCCAAGTGGTAAGGCACCGGTTTTTGGTATCGGTATCCCAGGTTCGAACCCTGGTACCCCAGTAGCCGATATAGCTCAGTGGTAGAGCATCTGATTTGTAATCAGGTGGTCTCAGGTTCGATCCCTGATATCGGTATATTAAACTATTGAATAAACTATTGAATAAACTATTGAATAAACTATTGAATAAACTATTGAATAAACTATTGAATAAACTATTGAATAAACTATTGGAGGCGGCGGGATTCGAACCCGCGTCCATAAATATAAATTATTAAGTTTATACATGTTTTGCTTCATCTTTATAAAACTTTATTAACAAATCTGATGAGCAAGCTTTATTAAAGTAAGTCTTTATATATTTTATTTAACGTTCAATAAAAAGACATTAATGAACGCTATACTATTAGTTATTGCTCAAAATTCAATTATTATGAAATAGTCAACATAAAGTTATGAATTTGAATTATAATACTAAGCATTTAAGCATTTAAGCATTTAAGCATTTAAGCATTTAAGCATTTAAGCATTTAAGCATTTAAGCATTTAAGCATTTAAGCATTTAAGCATTTAAGCATTTAAGCATTTAAGCATATAAGCATAAATTCTGAGCACAAATTTTATTATTGGCAAATATTATATATTAACTTTTAATTAACGAGATAAGTTAAATCTCGACATGAACTTAAAAAGTTTTATTTATGTCGAATCCATAACGCCCCCATATTTTTTTATACTAATAAAACTTATTATTTATGTCAAATGTTAAAATTTGTTTTTACGATCCCAATCTCTTTTTTTTTCTATTTCACGTTTATCAATTAATTTTTTACCTTTTACTAAAGCTAATTCACATTTACAAAGATGTTTTTTCCAATAAAATTTTAAAGGTATACAAGTATATCGTTTAATATTTATATATGATTTTATATATGAAATTTCTTTTTTTTTAAGTAAAATTTTTTTTATATTTTTTATTTTAATTAATTTATTTGTAGTATTTATTGGTATAAACTTTGCACCTACTAACCAAGCTTCATTATATTTTATTGTAATATAAGTATTATTTAAATTAAATTTCTTAACACGTATACTTTTTATTTCCCAACCAAAAAGAGATATTCCTGCTTCAAATTTGTCAAAAATAAAATATTTATATTTTGCTTTACGATTATAATAAATTATCTGCATAAAATTTTTATTAACTTGAAATTTTATATTTATGTACTTAATTTTAACATAAAACTAACGTTTATGTTAGGAATATAATTATGTTTAAAGAAAATATTTATTCAAAAAACAATAATTTAATATTTCAAGAACAAAAAATTACAGATAAATTAAAATCACGTATATTTTATCTTGAGATTGAATTAGAAAATTATAAAAATAAAACATTAAAATCTTTATCAGATACAAAAAATTATATACGTAGAGCTGATAAAGAAATTGAAAAAACACGTAAATTTGCAATAGAAAAATTTATTAAAGAATTAATACCAGTTATAGATGGATTAGAAAAAGCTTTTGAACTTATGAAAAAAGAAAAAATAAATAATTCTCATATAGAAGGTTTAAAAATGACATTAAATATGCAAATAAATGTTATTAAAAAATTTGGTGTTAATCAAATTAATCCCATAGGAAAAACTTTTAATCCAAAATGTCACGAAGCAATTGCTACTGTAAAATCTTTAAATAATAATAATACTATTATAGATGTTTTACAAAAAGGATATATTCTTAATGACCGATTATTACGTCCGGCTATGGTTATAGTTAGTAAAAATAATTAATTAATATAATAATGAGGTATTTAAT